>CACXFW010000087.1 GCA_902767065.1 uncultured Lachnospiraceae bacterium
GCGGACAAGCGGTGAAACCGCTCTGTCCGCCCACAGCGAAGAACACGAAGTGTTCTGAGCAATGGGGGTGCTGAATAGTTACCAGTTTTTTATGCTGACATACACGACGTTACAGGTCACAGTCCGGGCGGTGGGGCTGTCCGGGTTGTGACCTGTATCTGACAGACGGAGAGACAGATTATGAAAGGCTTTTGTGAACGAAAATTCCGTTCCATGTTGATATCCGGTACCTTTACCAAGGCGGTCATGTATATCATGCTCCTTTGCGACAGCATCATAGCGGGATTTTTTATCGGGGAATCAGGTGTTGCTGCCATCAATGCCATCACGCCCATCACCGGTCTTGTAACGTTCTTCGGCGATCTTCTCTCCACCGGCGTTGGTATCGTTTTCACGCGGGAGGTGGGAGCGATGAAAAAGAAGCGGGCAGATGAGATTTACGGCCAGGGACTGATCATCAGCATCTTTGTCGGCCTTATCTCCGCCCTCCTCATCTTCCTGATCCGCGGCGTGTATTTCAGCGCAAACGGCACTACGGGAGAGGTTCTGAACTATGCTAAGCAGTATTACCGTCTTTTGCCCATCAACGTCTTCCTGACCATCGTGATCTTCTATCTGGAGCAGATGGTTTACAGTGATGGCGACGAGCTGTGCAACAATATCTGCTATGGCTTCCAGGTCGGCGGCAATATCATTCTCTCTGTGATCCTGACAAGATTCATGGGGATGACCGGAATCATTCTCGGCTCCATCATCGGGAACAGCCTGGGGATTCTGGTATGCTTCTGGCACTACCTGCGCAAAAGCAACACCCTCCATTTTGTGTGGCATCTGTCGTTCAAGGACTTCCTGCTCACCTCCCGCTACAGCATCGTGGATTCCTCCGTTTACCTGTGCTGGGCACTGATGGATTACGTGATGATCGGCTATGTATCCGCCCACTATGGCGCTCGTGCCCAGGTTACGCTCGCCGTGGTTGTCAGCCTGATTGAATTCAGCGTCGTTATGGACGGCGTGGGCATGGCGATGCAGCCGCTTATCAGTACCTACTTTGGCGAAAAGAACCATCTGCTCATAAAAAGAGTGATGAAATCCGCCATCAAGGCCGCGGTCATCGAAGGTGTGGCTGCCACGGCGCTGATCTGGATCTTCTCCAGACAGTTCTGTGCGCTGTTCGGCATCTATGGCGGCGCGACCCTTCCCCCCTCCATCACAGCAATCAGGATCGTATCGCTGGGCTTCACGTTTTGCAGCGCAGTGTCTTTGACGACCTCCTACTATATGCTGATCGACCGGATCGGTATGGCGACGTGCTTCTCGTGCCTCCAGAATGGCCTGTTCTATATTCTCCTTCCGATTCTGGGTTCATCGCTTTTCGGCATCAACGGAATGTGGGCCGGGTTTGCCATTTCTCCCGTACTGAACCTTGCCCTGGCAATGTTGTTTGTCTATCTGCGGTTTAAAAAAGACAATTTCCCTTTCCTGCTGAAGGATATGGATTCAGAGATCGCAATCATAGAAGGAGACCTCCCGGCAGACAGTGCGGCTCATCTGTCCCGGTGCGCGAGAGACGAAATGCTCTCCCGCTCTTACACCAGGCCGGTCGCCGACCGCGCCTCGCTTTTTGTGGAGGAAATCTGCCTGACCATTCTGGAGAGAAACAAACAGGCGAAGAAGCCTGTGATGGTAGAAATATCCCTCTTTTTCGAGGATGATTCCGTCCTGTTCATCGAGCGCGATTCCGGGGAACTGTTTGACCTGACTGATCCGGATACCCGGATCAGCGGACTCAGCAGTTTTATCCTCAACGGGCTGATGGCGTCCCATCAGGAAAAGAAATACCTGGTGACTACCGGCTATAACCGGAACATGATACGCTTCATGCATGCAGATTCCTGACATCTGCACTGCTGCGGTATTCTTTCGGGGAGCATCCGACATTGCTTTTGAAGATGCGCGAAAAGTGTGCAACATCCTGAAACCCCACTTCTTCGGAGATATCCTGAATCTTCCTTCCGGAATCCGTCAGAAGTTCCTTCGCCCTGTCGAGACGGATCCGGTTGAGGATCTCAAAAAACCCTCTCCCGGTATACTGATTGAGCAGCTTGCTCAGATGCCAGCTGCTGACATAGCAATGCTGCGCCACATCACCCAGGCTCAGCTTCCTGGTGTAATTCTCCGTCATAAAGACCAGCGCGCTTTTCAGCACGTAGCTGTTCGCCTCCGAATCGCGGATCCGCCCATCCTCCGGATCCTTGTTCTTCTGCCTGTCCTTCATGAATGTCTCGTAGATGTAACTCTCCTGCGAGGACCTGAGATCCCAGAGGTTATCGACAACCGCTTCCCCAAGATTTCCTTTCCGCCTCAGGTTTTCGGTCATCGCCGTGATCGCTTCATCGATCTCTTCCATCTTCGAGGGCTTCAGCAGAAACCTGGTTACGCCAAGCTGAATTGCCCTCTGCGCGTACTCAAAGTTACGGTATCCGGTCAGCAGGCAGACCTCTGCATCCGGAAACTCCGAGCGGATCGCGGCAACCATGGCCAGTCCGTCCATATTGTTCATGGAAATGTCCGTGATCAGGATATCCGGATGCAGTGCCTTCATCTGCTCCAGGCCCTCCAGGCCATTCGAGGCGGTTCCTGCCACTTCGCAGTTGTAGTGATCCCACTTTACGCTTTTTCTCAGTCCTTCGCAGATAATCGGTTCATCGTCAACGATCAAAACCTTATACATATGGTTTCCTCGCTCCATGCTTTCCTGTAACGATACCTTTATTATAGCACGCTCTTATCCCTTGACCGCTCCGACTGTCATGCCTTTTATGATAGATTTATTCAGGAACAGGTAGACAATCAGCACGGGGATGACAATCAGCGTGACCGACGCGAACATCGCACCGTAATTGACGCCCTCTTTCGAGGCGATGTTATTGAGAAGGATCGTAATCGCCCAGTTTTCCTTTGTCCGGAGGAAAAACATCTGTGTGAACAGATCGTTATAGCTCCACAGGAAGCTGAAGATTCCCACGGTAACCAGGGAAGGCTTGCACAGAGGAAAGACGATCTTAAAGTACGTCTGGAACAGATTGCAGCCGCCGATATAGGCTGCCTCCTCGAGCTCTGTCGGAAGCATCCGGATATACCCGGTCAGGACGATGATCGCGAAGGACATATTCCCGGCAATCTGGGGCAGAATGACAGACAAAAGGTTTGCCCCGACCGAGGGGGAATTGACGATTCCCCAGCCTGCCTGCATGCGCATGACCGGGATGATGGTGGAGTAGATCGGAAACATCATCCCCGCGTAGAGAAGCATGGTCAGCAGCTTCTTCCCATGAAACTGATACCTGCACAGGATATACGCTGCCATCCCGGACAGGAGAATCACCGCAAACGCCACGCTTCCGGAAATGATCAGACTGTTGCGGTATGCGCTGAAGAGATTGTAATTTGCAAAGATGTTCCTGTAGTTTTCCAGGGAAAAGGCTTCTCCAAGAGGAAAGGAAAAGGAGTTTTGATAGATCATTTTCTTATTCTTGAAGGAGTTCATAACCGACCAGACCAGAGGAAAGATCGTCGTCAAGGCCCACAGGACCAGGAACAGATACACAATCGTATACCCGGGGCTGATTCTTCTTTTCTTCATCACTGATTCCACCTTTATAAACCATCGTTTATGACTGACAATACCCGTTCGGATTCAGGTCCCGTAATGTTACAGGGCACACCCCGTTATCGAAGCTGCTTCGTCCCTCAAGACTCGTATTTTCGAGCGGTATCCGGCTCCTTCAGACCTGATAATCATCCTTTGTCTGGAACAGCCGGTTCACGATATTTGACAGGATCACCCCGATGACTACGATTACGACGGCAATCGAGGAGGCATAGTCCACATCCGAATATACCTTTGAGTACATATAGGTTCCGGTCAGCCAGGTATTGGACATCCCATTCACAAACATGGTCCAGGGCAGGTCAAATACCTTCAGCGCTCCGGTCACCGCAAGGATCACACAGGTTCCGATGCTGTTTCTCAGCAGCGGAAGCGTGATGTACCTGACGCACTGCCACTTCGTCGCGCCATCGATCGTTGCGGATTCATACAGATCCTCCGGGATACCTGCCAGACCGGTGAGAAGGATGACAAAATAGAAGCCGACATACTGCCAGATGACAGGGGTCAGCATGGTAAACATGGCATATTTTGATTTCCAGTCAATCAGCTGATTGCTCTCCCGGTTCAGGATTCCGGCAAACTGGAGAAACTGATTGATCATTCCCTTGTCATACAGAAAGACCAGATTGAACAGAAGACCGAGCGCCGTCGCCGAGATGACGATCGGGAAGAAGAATACCGTCCGGAAGAATCCGGCTCCTTTTTTGATATTGCTCACCATCAGCGCCAGAACGAGGGCGATGCCGACCTGTCCGAAAATGGTCGCCGCGATCATGATGACCGTGTTGACCAGGGCTGTGCGCATCTTCGGATCCGACAGCAGGGTCACATAATTCTTATACCATGGTGTGTTCCATTCTCCGCCTGCCGTCCCCATGTACTTGATATGCATGAAGCTGTTCAGGATATTCTGCACAAAAGGATAATAGAGATAGACAAGCATGAACCCAAACGCGGGAGCAAGAAAGATCCAGATCAGTTTTTTGTTTTTATAGATTTGAGCTTCCATGTTGTTTCCTTCTTTGGATTGGTCAAAGTCCTCTTTTGAAAACAGAGGGGCTGCCGGGCCGGCAGTCCCCTCTGTTTTCAGTTATTCTCTTCTGTTTCCGGACAGCTTTTGCTTAATCCGTTTTTCCTTATTCTGCGTTTGCTTATTCCGCCTTGGCTTATTCTGCGTTTGCTTATTCCGCGTTCGCTTCCAGAACCGCCGCAACCGCGTCCGCCGCGTCAACGTCGCCGTTCACGATAGATGCCATGTCAGCGAAGATCGGTTCTCTTGCCGCCGCGGAAAGATTATCCTGCACCGCGGGGGAGATTCCGGTAAAGGATGCCGTGTAGTCAAGTGCATCCAGCTGCAGGGCGTTAAATTCCGAAGTATCCGGCGCAGCGCCTTCCTTCAGCGCGGTCGCGGACACGCCCGCGAACTTTGAAACCACATCATCAGAGGTCATGAAGGAGACAAAGCTGACTGCCGCGTCTCTCTTCTCGTCATCATCCCAGGCTTTCCTGGTGATGTAATATCCCATGGAGAGGCCGCCGATCTCATCGGTTGTCTTCCTGTTGAGCTTGCCGGGAACATTGACCACCGTAAAGTTTTCGATGTCATCCACAGCCTCCGCGATTCCGCCGATCTTCCAGGAACCGTCGATCAGGAATGCCGCCTTGTCGGACGTAAAGAGCTGGAACGTCTCCGCGTCAGTTGCCGTCAGAGTATTCTCCGGGAAGTAACCCGCCTCATAGAGCGCCTTGATGTCGTTCAGCCCGTCTGTCCATGCCTGGCCATACTCGTCGTCTGCGCTCTCAGGAAGCGTATTGTGGGTTGCGGGATCCTGGAAATTGTAGATCGCATACTCAAACCAGTAATGGGGGATCTCCTGCAGCGAAGCCGCGATCGGAGTATAGCCTGCTTCCTTGATGGCTTCGCACATTTCAAGGAACTCATCCCAGGTTGTCTGTTCCGTAGGAATGTCAACGCCTGCTTTTTCCAGCACTTCCTTGTTGACGAACATTCCTTCCCAGTATCCATTTACCGGGACGGAATAGTTCCTGCCGTCCACCGGCGACGCCCCCAGAAGTTCATCCTTCATATTTGATGCGTAATCCGGATACTCCTCCCTGATCTCATCGATGGAGACCACTTTGTCCTGCTCGACAAACTGATTGGAATCCACGCCATTGAAGAAGAACAGCACATCCGGCTCGCTTCCCGCTTCAAAGTCCGTGACGATTCTGGACTTGAAGGACTCATCCGATGTCGCGGAGCTGTCCTCTACACTGTTGCCGCTCTCCTCTTCCCATGCCGCAACGCTGTCCTTGTAGTTCTGGGCATTGCTGTCCTCACCTGCATAGGTTGTCGTCACATTGATGGTTACGCCCTCTGCCATCGCCGGAGATGCGAACGCCGCTGCCGCCACGATTCCGGCCAATGATGCTGCAAGTTTTCTGTTCATTCTTTCATCCTCCTCTTTCTTTCGGGTAGTCCCCGGCGGGATCAGGGGCAGACTGCCGTTTCTGCACTCCATGCCCTGCAGGGCGGCTTTCCTCTGTTTTCTGTTGGTTTCATGATATCCCCGCTTTTCCGGAAAATGAATGAACAAGGTTGCACAGAGTTTGTCTCTGATTGCCCGCTTTTGCAGCCCTTTTTGTCTGTTCTTGTCCGTA
>CACXFW010000088.1 GCA_902767065.1 uncultured Lachnospiraceae bacterium
GCGGACAAGCGGTGAAACCGCTCTGTCCGCCCACAGCGAAGAACACGAAGTGTTCTGAGCAATGGGGGTGCTGAATAGTTACATTGTTTGCAGAAAAAGGCACAGCGGTTCTTTGTTCCGGGACTGGCTTTCGGACTGGCTGCCGCCAGGGACCGCATGCCGGAGAAGGAACGGTACCGTTCCTGAGAACCAGGGAGTGAATGAGTGAAACATTTTGGACGGAAGGTTGGACTGACATCGATTCTGGCTGTCTTTTTGGTAATTGCGTTCAGCTGGATCGTCGTATTGCAGAATTATCATAAGCTTTCGCAGGAAGCGGCGAAGGAGAAACCGCACAGCAGGGAGGCGGTAGATTATACCCTCCGGAATCTGGCTGCCGCGTGGAATGATTATGAAGCAAAGATCACTAACCGGTATGAGATGGAGGCGGTTTTCTCGTCTCTGGCCCTTCAGGGTGTGATCGATGACGGGGGTAAGATTGCAGGCGAGGTGCCGGAGGCGGACAGTGCACTCATCAGCATTGTGGATGGAAAGCTGTCTGCGCCGGACGCGGTCGTTGGAAGATTCGGGCTGGATCGCTCTTTGTTTCAGGGAAGAAGCGGATCCTTTGCCGCACCGGATGAGCCGTCGACATTTGTCGTGTACAGCAGGATCCCGGATACGGATTACTATTATGTGAAGTGGAACGAGGATACCGTAATTGGCGATGTTGTGAAGGAAAACCTTGATATCCCCGGAATTCTGAAAAGTACAGAGATTCCCTACGATGTGTCTGCCCTGTTTGTGCTGTGTGATGAAGGCAGCCCGGATCTGTCCGGCTCCCTGTATAAAACGGAGCGATGCTTCTCAGACTGTGAAACACTGGAGGATCTGGGACTCTCCATGGAGGATCTGAAGAAAAAGGAAGGAGAATCCTCCGGGACATTGACATTTGAAGATGCCAGCTTCTCTTATGTCTCAGGAAAGTCTGAACTTCCGGCAGGGTATGTGATCCTGACAGAGCCGCTGCCGAATCTGTATGCCAGAGCCTTCGGCCAGGCAGGATATATGATCGCTGCAGTGATTGTTCTGCTGACCACTCTTCTGGTGACAGGATTCTCTCTTTTTCCCTACGTACATGACAACCTCCTTACCCCGGAGCAGGAGAAGGCCTATTCGCCTTCTCATGTCCGGTCGCTCAGGACGCTCTTCGCAGTCGTGGGTATCCTCGTGATTGCGCTTACCGGCATGTTTATCTACGCGCTGAACGGGCTGTATGACAATGCTCTCAGGGGAAAGGAGCGGCTTGCCACGCTGGATGACAGTCTGCTGATGTATACGGATCGTTATGGCCGGAATATACAGTTCTTTGATAACATTTATCTTGAATTCGGGGGGCATATTGCTGAATTTCTTGACACCTGTCCGGAGCTTCGGGACAGCACGGCTTTGTCAACGCTTGCGGACTGCATCAACGTGTCCTCGATTACCCTGTATGATTCAAGGGGCCGTGAAACGGTCAGCAGCGGTCCGTGGATCGACCTTCAGCTTGGAACGGATCCGGAATCCCCGAGCTATGACTTCAGAAGAATCCTGAAAGGTGTCCAGAGCATCCTTCAGGAACCGCAGATGGATGAGGTGACTGGGGAAAATGCGCTCAGGATCGGCATACGGATTCAGGATGAGGATGATCCGGACCGGTATGGGGTGATGATCCTGAGTGTGGACGACGCCGCGCTGACGGACCGTGATTCGGATCCTGAGAAGGCGGTCAGGGAGATTCTTCAGAATCTTTCTGATCCGGAGACTACGATCTGGATTGCGGACGCGGCCACCGGAAAGGTTCTGGTTTCGGGGGATCAGGCACTGGAGGGAAAAAGCATCACCGAGCTGGGACTGAGTGAGTCGGATCTGAAAGGTTCCCTGATGAAAACGCTGAAAACGGAAGAGGGATCCTTCTTCGTCGCGTCGACTTCCATGGATCCCTCCGGCTCTCCTGAATGGATTGAGAAGCCGGAGGGCGTCATCGCTTATTATAAAGGACCGGAAACCCCGGTTCTTCCCGGAATGCTTTTTCTTGCGCTGACCGGCTGCGTTTTGTTCGGCGTGATCTACAGTATCCTCGCATGGATCATCTTCTCCGGATATACGGATGACTATTTCAGCTCCTGCAAGAGGGTTAATGGATCCGGGAACGATTCCGGCCGGAAGAAGGGACCGCTTCGCCGGGCACTGTCCGCGACGCCGCCCGGCAAAAGAGGCCTCATTGCGATGGAGATTGTCACGGCCGTGTTCCTTCTGCTGCTGTTTCTGATCATGAATACGGGATCTTTTGCCACGCAGAATACCGTCTATCACTATATTTCCGCCGGAGCCTGGGAGAGAGGCTTCAACCTGTTTGCTCTCGCCGCGATCCTGATCCTTCTGTCAAAGGTTGTGCTGCTTGTGGTTGCCGTGAGGCTTGTTTTCGCCGTCTGCGCCTCCTTTGCCGGCTCAAAGGGGAAGACGATCTTCCGCCTGCTGTGTAATGTCGCATTGTACATCGCCCTGTTCTTCTTCCTGATCAAGGCGTTCGAATTCCTGGGCTTCAGCCCGGCGGCGATCGCGGCCGGCATGGGATCCCTGGCTCTTGCGGTCTCACTTGGCGCGCAGAACTTTGTCGCGGATATTTTCGCCGGACTGACCTTCGTGTTTGAGGGGACGGTACATGTGGGAGACACCGTACAGATCGCGGTTATTGGCTGCCCCGTCTATCAGGGAAAGATCCTGGAAATCGGTGTTCGCTGCGTCAAGGTGCTGAACCAGGAGGGAGACCTGATCACATGCGGGAACAGGGATATCAGGATGATTAAGAACAGTACGCAGCTGAACTCCCACGTCATCTGTGAGCTTGTAGTCTCCTCTGACCTGTCCGCGTCCGACATTGAGAGGATGCTGAAGGAGGATCTGCCGAAGGTCGGCCGGGAAGAGAGGCGGATTCTGAACGGACCTTTCTATAACGGGATCACCGCGCTCGGCAGCGGAACGATGACGCTCAGTGTCAGCGCTGAGTGCAGGGAAGAGGACTACTCCTATGTCAGGGACAGGCTGAACGCCTCCCTGCAGCGGATCTTCCGGGAGCATGGATACAGCATCTGAAACGGAGCGGGTGGTTACTATTCACAGCCTTGTCTGCCTGCGAAGATGGCTGCTTACATGCAAGCATGACGCATCCATGATTACTATTCACAGCCCCTCCCCCCACAGACCTCAGACCATCCGTGCTTCGCACGTATGCCGCGTCTTACTGGTATTTTCCACGCGGATCCCCATCAGGGAAATATCATGGTCAGCGGCGGCAGGGTGCACTGGATCGACTTCGGCATGATCGGAGAGATCACGGAGGCGGATATCACCGCGCTCGAGAATATCGTCGTCGGACTTTTGAAAAGTGACACGGATCTGATGGCGGACGGCGTTCTTTCGATCGGACTGAATACCGGCGGATGCAAGCTCTGCGAAACACAGATCCGGCCGATTCTTCCGAACGGTATCCCGCTGATCGCGGTATTCGTCCTGATGGTGGGAGGGTCCATGCTGATCTTTGCGTTGAAGCGGATCTTCAGGAAAAAGAAAAAGTGAGAATAAAGAGGGCGGCCCACTTCGGTGGGCCGCCTGTTTTTGACTTACAGTGAACAGTAGTTTCAGGTCACACCCCGGCCAGCCCCACCGCCTGAGCCTGCCGGCTGCCCCACAAGGAACCATAAGCTGGAGCGTCGCCGGGATCCACTGCTTACGAAGACTTAGCGGCCGGGGTATGAAGGAATCGTTCGCTGAATACACCGGCCGCTTATGTCTAAGTTAGCAGTTAGCCCGGCGGAAGCGGGCTTTGGTTCCTTGTGGGGCAGCCAACAGGCTCGGGCGGTGGGGCTGGCCGGGGTGTGACCTCAGGTGAACAGTAACTGAATCGCACGAAAAGCATGCGTTTACAGATGCATTTATTGTTCAGAATTGATATAATATGTTTAACTGTTCAGCACCCCATGAATTCTCACAAAATCAGGACGGGGAGTTTACGCACCGGACGATTTTTGAGAATTCATGGGACGGGCAAGGCACGAAGCGGTGCCGGATGTCCAGCGGACATCCGATTAGCACCGGCCGAAGCGGAGCGCAGACCTCTGACCGCCCACAATGAGAAACGCGTAGCGTTCCGAATAAGTGGGGGTGCTGAATCGTTACCAGAATCCAACATCCGTTTTGTATCACTGTATTACTCACTTAATACAGTAGCACTATAATACATTTCCCGCACCCTGTCAACACCTGATTTTCAGTTACTGCTCACTGCCAGACCTCCGGGCAGACCATCAACGCCCTGCGCTTCGCGCGTACCGCTTCACGATTCGCATGACAGAGCCATAATATCCGCCGCCGAACAGGTTCAGGTGGTTCAGCAGATGATACAGGTTGTAGAGTTCCCGGCGGTCTGCGTACCCGGGCGGCACGGCAAGGGCTTCCCTGTAGGCATCATAGAAGGCCGGCGCGAATCCGCCGAACAGCTCCGTCATCGCCAGGTCAGCCTCCGCGTGTCCGACATATACCGCGGGATCGATCAGCCACGCGTATCCGTCCGGGCCGGTCACAAAGTTCCCGCCCCACAGATCCCCGTGAAGCAGGGACGGATGCTCCGGCTCCTGCAGTACATCCTCCAGATGATCCATCAGACTTTGTGCCGCACGCAGATCCGATGCGCTGAGGTATCCGGAGGCCCTTCGAAACTGAACCTCCAGACGGCATTCCCGGAAGAAATCGATCCAGCTGCCGTGGATGGTATTGGACTGCTCCCCCGCCCCGATGTAATTGTCCTTTGTAAAGCCGTACCGGCCGCCGGGTGTCCAGGCAGACGGATCCGAAGCGTGCAGGCTGGCCAGCTGCCTTCCGAAATGCTCCCAGTAATCCGCATGCTTTGGCCCCGCCTCCAGGTACTCCATCAGCAGATAGGAGTTTCCACCCTCCGTGCCTGTCTCCAGCACCGCAGGGACACGGATCGCTCCTGTCTGGCGGATCGCTTCCAGCCCGTCCTGCTCTGCCCTGAAGAAACCGGCATTTTTCCGGGTATTCGCCTTCAGAAAGACGCGCCTGCCGTCTGTCAGGACTATGAGATATGCCTCATTGATGTCTCCACCCGCCACCAGGCGCACCTCCCTGACCTCAGCGCCTGTTCTGCCGGTCAGGTTTTTGAGTACTCTGCTGAATTCCATGGTTCTTCTCCTTTGCTTATCCTGTGTGTTTCCGGTATCCTTCCGCAGGCTGCCCTGTCTGTCATTTCCGCGATCACCGGAATTCCCTGTGCAGCAAATCCGAAATCGCGCTATAATAATAGAGATTGCAAAAGAAATACTTCAGTTCCTGAACCTGCCAGAAAAGGAGAGGCCATGGGAAAGATCATACTGGTTTCAGAAAGTGGAAGCGACGTATCGAAAGAACATCAGGAACGTTACGGAATCCGTATCGCTCCGATGCATGTGATATTCGGAGATGTTGTCAAAGAAGACGGCACATTTCCGCCGTCAGAGGTGATCGACTATTACAGAAAGACAAAGAAGATTCCCTCCACCAGCGGGGCAATGACATATGATTTCGGCCGTGTCTTTGACGAGATTCTGGAACATGAGCCCGGCGCGGCAGTCCTGCATATCGCCTACTCCGCCGTAACAACCTGCTCCTATGACTGCGCGCGTCAGGCTGCGCAGGAGCGGCCGCAGCTGGCCTTCGCGCAGGTTGACACAGGCATGTTCTCCTATGGGCACTATTCGGTTGTGATCCGCACGGCACAACTGATCGAAGCGCATCCGGAGTGGACGCTGGAAGACGCGAAAACAGCGGCGCAGGATCTGATCGACCACTCCTGCATGTCATTTGTACCGGATAAGTTCGAGTTTCTGAGAGCGAGCGGCCGGGTGCGCAACTCCTCAGCGCTGGTCGGAGAACTGCTGAAGATTCATCCGCGGGTGGATCTGCTGGATGGCTATCTTGTGCCGGTAAAGAAATACCGCGGCCGCATGGACCGTGTAATCCCTGCAATGATTCGCGACTTTGCCAGGGAGTATGAGATGGAACGGCCGCAGGTCTGGTTCGGCCATACGCCGGAATTTGCCGACTCTCTCCGGAAAGCGGCAGAGGATACCGCGCATGAACTGGGCTTTACGGAGATTCACTGGATCGCCTGCGGATGTGTGATCACCACACACGGCGGAACCGGCTGTTTCGGTCTGTCCGGATTCGGCAAAAAGAGGTAACTGTTCAGCACCCCCATTGCTCAGAACACTTCGTGTTCTGCGCTGTGGGCGGACAGAGCGGTTTCACCGCTTGTCCGCCCCCTGGAACCGCTCAGATCCGTCAGATAAGCAAGCTTA
>CACXFW010000089.1 GCA_902767065.1 uncultured Lachnospiraceae bacterium
CAGGTCACAAAGTTGATCGATGCCTCAGAATTCCTCAGGCTGTAGAGGTCATCCGAGCCCCGGATACGCCGGTACATCTCAGGCGCCGCGGCTGCGTCGCCCTTGATCAGTGCGCGCAGTGTGTCCCTGTACCTGCCGTTCCATTCGGACCACCGGTTCCAGGAAGGAAAACTTCCGACCTGGTAGAGGCCGCCCGCGTCCCACGCCTCCGCGATCAGCTTGCATTTTCCCAGCAAAGGATCATGCGCGATCGTTTCGAGGAGCGGAGGGGAGGGCATCGGGCTGCCTTCTTCATCCCTTGAAAGGATGGAAGCGAGATCAAATCGAAATCCGTCAATATGATAAGAAGCTACCCAGTAGCGGAGCGCATCGAGGATGCTGTTTCTGACAACCGCGTTGTTGCAGTTCATGGTATTTCCGCACCCACTGTAATTCAGGTAATGCCCCTGTTCATCGAGAAGGTAATATGTCCTGTTGTCGATGCCCCGGTAAGAAATATAGTGATCCGGATCTGCGCCCTCGGCGGTGTGGTTGAACACAACGTCCAGGATGATCTCGATTCCGTTGCGGTGGAGGGAGCGGACCATGTTTTTGAATTCGTCCGCCTCCAGTTCATAGCGGGCCGAAGCGGCGTACCCGGCCTTCGGGGCGAAGAATCCCACCGTTGAATATCCCCAGTAATTGAACAGACGCCGGCCGTTTATCACGCGGGAATACTCGAATTCATCGAATTCAAAGACCGGCATCAGCTCCACACAGTTGATCCCGAGCTGCTTCAGATAGGGAATCTTCTCGATCAGTCCCGCGTAGGTTCCCGGATGCCGGACCTTCGAGGAGGGATGCATCGTGAGGGAGCGCAGATGCGTTTCGTAGATGACAAGGTCATGGAAGGGGAGCTCCAGCGGTTTGTCGCGGCCCCAGTCATAGTCTTCCCGGATGATCTGGCCCCGGTGCGGAAACGGGTCGGACGGATCCGGCTCCCTTCCCCATATGCTTCTTCCCGAGATCGATTTGGCGTAAGGATCCAGAAGAATCCTGGTTTTGTCATAGAGCAGGCCGTGCCCGGGATCATAGGGGCCGTCAAAGCGATAGCCGTACTCCGTGTTTTCAATATTCAGGTCGAAAACCATGATGGTAAATACATTTCCGATGCGGAATTCCTCCGGAAGCGGAATCTCAACAAAGGGTTCATGCTCCCCGCTGTGAAAGAGAAGCAAAGAGCAGGCTGTCGCCTCCTTTGAGAAGATACTGAAGTTCACCGCGTCTCCGAAGATCGTCGCGCCATAAGGGAACACGCGTCCTGCCCGGTATCTGACATTGTTTATCTCATGAGTCGGGAAACTGTCTATCAGCTGCATGATATCTCCTTCCTGAATACGCCCGGATCAGACTCGCCGTGAAACGTGGAACTGCATCATTCAAACGCGGGTCTCTCTCTTACAGGATAGCATTTTCACGGGGATTAACAAGCTCTTAGTACCTGCCGGGAAAGGAGGATCTGTACAGCTTGTTACGGTCACACCCCGGCCAGCCCCGCTGCCCGGGCCTGTGGGGAAAGGCGTCTTCAAAGCTGCTAAGGTCAGGAAACATCGATCCACAGTACGGGCCGGATCGCCCCGTCCGGTTTATTGACCGCTTTGCGGTCCGTCAGCACATTTCCCTCCAGATCCACGATGGGCGCGGTGACGCTTTTCTGATTCTTTTCCCCCCTGAGCCACCACCAGGAATAGCAGTAGCCTTTCCCGTACCAGACGCTGTGATGCGTAACGGGATCCGCGTTGGCACCCCGGCGGACTGCTTCCGGCGTGACGCACAGGACTCGCTCCGCCTGGGATGGAAATGCCTCCATCGCCTGCTTTACGGTGAGGAGCGTTACATAGTCATCTTCCACCAGGAGAAGCTTCTGCTTTTCATATTTGCTGAATGTGTTCAGAAACGCCTCCGAATTCAGCCTCTTCCGAAGGTCCGACTCCTCCCATGAGACACTCTGATGCTTCTGGTAATAACAGCCCGCGTCAATTCCTTCCCGGGTGACCAGGCATACCTTCTCCTTGTCCTTTGCGATCACAATCCATCCAAGCCGCTGCCTGCCCAGGCCGGAGGGATCTGTCTTGAAGCGGCCCCACAGGACTTCGCTTCCGGTTTCTGCCTGCCGGATCGCTTCCCATTCCTCCCGGAATTGTGTCCGCGCGATCAGATCCTTTCCGACCGGGATCAGAATACACGCGGCAAGAATGCAGAGAACCATTGCAGGAAGGAACGCCTTCAGACGGATTGCCCTGTGTGGACGGGGGATCTTTCCCATTTCCCGTGCAATGCGTTCTCTGCGCGCTTTGGACTTTGCAAGATTTGCGGCGAGGGCGGACAGGCCGCTGACGATACGAGCGGTCAGATACCGGATGCAGGGCGACAGGACGGCGGTGCAGGCAAAGCTTAAGGCAAGAACCACTGCAAACCGGGTGAAATCCTTCATCCTCACCTGGGCGAAGATTCTGTTCACGAAATAGCCGTGGATCAGGAAAAGCTCTCGGCTGATCCCGCCGACATACCGCATGACGGGACTGTCCAGGATTACCTTGCTGTTGAGCAGAACAATGAATCCGATAAAGGCGCAGCACGCCGCCATCTGGGAGGCCAGCGTGACAGCCGCGTTCCGGATGGCATGGGAGGATGCGGCGTCCGTATAGTAACCATACCGGTTTACAAATCGGACGGAGATGGCAAATGTGACAGCGGCCAGGACCAGAAACAGAATCAGCAGAAGGGTCAGATGAGCGCGGGAAGATCCGGCCAGACGTTTCCTGAAACGGGCCGTGAGAAGCCCGACGGGAAAGGCAATTGTGGAATTGAACCACCATTCTCCCCGGAACCAGTGCACCTTGTTTCCGGGAACATCGTGTCCCTGAAAGAAGCTGTACCTGATCAGAAGGACGGTTGCGATACACAAAAGCGCAAGGGCGACATCCCTGTTTGGGATCAGCCGGAAGATCAGCCAGAAGAGAAGATAAAGAATCACAATCTCGACAATGAACCAGCCGTTGCTGTTGATGAGTGTGATCCCGAAGATTTCGGAGAGGATCTGCGCCGCGGTCCTGTGCGCCCCGTACCCGGCCGTATTGAGAATCACGCCGAGGACATTGACCGTCCAGAACGGAATCAGGACGGAGGGGAGCCTTCTGTACAGAAAGGATTTCAGATAGTCAGGCTTCGTCTGCAGGCTGGTCATCAGTCCAAACCCGGAAAAGAAGAAAAAGAGCGCCGTAAACAGGAATCCCATATAATTGAGCACGGTAATGGGGCCCTTGTTGTAGATGCCGTAGGAGGTGATCTGCTGCGTGAGATGGTGGAGCACGACGCCGATGCAGGAAAATGCCTGTATCATCCGCGTCTGATCCTTGTCAAGGAAAGAAGGATCGACTCCACCGCGCTTCACGATCCTGGCATGGTAGAATGTCGCTCCCAGCCAGAGCGCAGGATAGATCAGCAGAATCAGATTCTTCATAGGTACTGTATCTCCTCTTGACAAAGCCTCTGTGTTCAGAATTGGTAACTATTCAGCACCCCATGAATTCTCACATAATCAGGACGGGGAGTTTACTCACCGGACGATTTTTGAGAATTCATGGGGCGGACAAGGTGCGAAGCACCCCTGACCGCCCACAATGAAAAGCGCGAAGCGTTCCGAGTAAGTGGGGGGTGCTGAATCGTTACCAGAATTGTAGCATACCTGATCCGCATAATGCATCAGGGCAGGCTTTTTTTTCATGGAATCATGCGAATCCATGACAGGAGAGATCGTTCTATTGTATAATTATGGTAACCATTCAGCACCCCCATTGCTCAGAACACTTCGTGTTCTTCGCTGTGGGCGGACAGAGCGGTTTCACCGCTTGTCCGCC
>CACXFW010000090.1 GCA_902767065.1 uncultured Lachnospiraceae bacterium
ACGGGCCTGATCTGAGCTTTGTACTGCCGCTTACAGGCAAGCCTGACGCGTCAGATACAAAGACTCAGATCGACCGTGAATAGTAACAACGCCATAACACAAACGCAGAAAGTATATCATGAGAATCATTCGTTTCAAAGAGTAGATTTCATGATACACTGTTATTGCTTCACCTTCGTTACAGGCCACACCCCGGCAAGCCCCACAGGCCCGGGCGGCGGGCCGTCCGGGGTGTGACCTGTAACTTACCTTCTGTCCGGATGGAATCGAAAGAGGCTAAGAATACATGGCAAAAATAATCGAACACAACTTCATCAATGGCAGACAGACCGGTACAGACCATCTTACAGGATCGTTCAGCAGCTTCATGCAGGAGCTGGAGGACAAGAAGGCCCTTCTCGGGGAGATGGTCATACAGGCGAGGCTGTTCCTTTCCGCGGAGGGAATGAATCCCTCAGAGTTCATACTGAGCGATTCGTACCTGCGGGAATTCCTGTGCACTTCCCTGGAGGAGCAGGGGCAGTATGCGGAGATCGTTTACCTGAATGTGAGCAAAGAAACGATCACAGCGCTGTGCCAGTTCGCGGTTCCGGAGGCGGGTGATTTCACGCTCTCTTACCAGATCTATTCCCTGGATCCGGATAAAGAGGACAGCAGAAGATGGAGGCTGTATAATTTCCAGACAAGGGACTGGATCCCGGATGAGGAAGACTGCTTTGACACTAAGACACTACTGGGGGAATACCGCCGGTTTTTCCGGGGAAGTCTGGAAAAGGGCGCAGGGGATGAAGGAAAAAACAAGGGCCGGGACACTGACCGGGGCAAGGGCCGGGGCAAAGACCGGAGCGGTCATAAGGAAATCCAGGATTGATTCTGTTGTGTGTTATGTGGTAAAATCATAATAACTATTCAGCCGCCCACAGCTCAGAACACATGTGTTCTGAGCTGTGGGCGGTCAGAGAGGCTTCGCCCCTTGCCCGCCCCTGGGACTGCAGCAGTTGTCCGGATCCGCCGGGAAAGTCTGCCTTCCTGACGATCAGTCTGACAGGGGGTGCTGAATAAATACAGACTCTGATGGAGGGTGTTTGGATGCCGCGAAGAGAGGACGACAACCCGTTGATGCATTCGGGCCGCAGGGGCCCGAGCTGGGGAAAGATCTGGGGGATTACATTGTGTGTGATTCTCGGGATCGTTGTAGCGGGAAGTGTCGGGATATATTATTTTGGCCATAATATGATCACCCGGATGAACTATCAGGCAGATGAGGATGTCAGGCAGTTTGAGACCCTTCCGGAACAGGCGATGGAGGTGAGCACGGAGGTGGATCCTGCCGGCAATGTGCTCAACGAGTCGGAGCTCGAGAACCTTCATACGCTGATGAATCAGGCGCAGACGATCCAGAGGGACGATGATGCGGTCATGGACCAGTCAGTCTACAATGTGCTGATTGCCGGCGTGGACAGAGATGACAAGAGCTGGAACGGAAACGCGGACAGCATCATGCTGGTTTCGCTGAATAATGACAAGAAGCGGGCCAGCGTCATTTCCCTGATGAGGGATACCTATGTGGAGATCCCGGGGCATGATTACAACAAACTGAATGCTTCCTATGCCTATGGCGGCGGCCCTCTTCTGTGCGACACGGTTGAGGAGAATTACAGGATTCCCGTTGAGCGTTATGCCGCAGTCGACTTCGAGAACCTGATAGACATCGTGGATGCGCTGGGCGGAATCGAGATCGACTGGACGGAAAACGAGATTGAGGTCGCGAACGGCTACATCAAGGACATGTGTGAGCGGGTTCTGGATATCCCGTATGAGGAGCATGCGATTCTGGACGGACCCGGGGTGCATCTGAGCGACGGCGTACAGGCGGTTGCCTATGCGAGGAACCGGTTTGTCGGCAATTCGGATTATACGCGCACGCAGCGTCAGCGCTATGTGATCCAGCAGATGGTCAAGAAGATCAAGTCGCTCAGCTCCACGCAACTTCTGGGCTTTGTGCAGAAGGTTCTTCCTCTGGTCACGCATAACCTGCCGGAGAATGAGATCTGGTCCCTGGTCTGGGATGCTCCGTCGATCCTGAAGTATGACATCGTGATGGACCGCGTTCCGTACGATGGGATGTACAGTGAGATTGATGTGGGCGGACAGGGCATGCTGGTTCCGGACTGGAACGAGACCATCTCGCAGATGCACCGCACAATCTACGGAGACGGTTCGATCAGCGGAAATGAAGACAACGATATGGATACTTCAAAGTACGAGCTGACGGATGAATATATGGAAATGACCGGGGGCACGGGAACGCTCTTCCCGGAGGGCTTTACCGGAGAGCTGGCGACAGAGCGGCAGACAGAGCAGACGGGGAAGTCCGAAAGCCTTCCAAAGCAAAGGCCGTAAAACACGGTGAACGGATCTGATCATGAAAGAGGAGCACTGCAGCAGGCAGTGCTCCTCTTTCATGGGCGGGTGTTTCCACGTTTCGTTCCGAAGTTGCAATTCACAGCCCCTTCCCCACAGACCTCAGACCATCCGTGCTTCGCACGTATGCCTCGTCTTACGACGCTCCTGTCTGAGGCTGTGGGGGGAGGTCCCATCTTCGCAGGCGTCCCGGGGCTTAAAGCAGCGGGATACCGGCCCTTCGGCAGGCGGCCCGGGTTTCTTCGTCCCAGACGCTGGCCTGGACTTCCCCGATGTGTGCGGAACCGAGGATCAGCATGCACAGACGGCTCTGGCCGATGCCTCCTCCGATGGTATAGGGAAGCTCGCCGGACAGGAGCGCCTTGTGGAAGGGAAGGGTGCGGCGGTCGTCGCATCCGGCTTCGGTCAGCTGTGTGTCAAGGCTTTCCGGACTGACACGGATCCCCATGCTGGAAAGCTCGTAGCTGATGTTCAGGGTATTGTTCCAGAAGAGAATATCCCCGTTCAGATCCCAGTCGTCATAGTCGGGAGCCCTTCCGTCATGGCGTTCGCCGGATCTCAGCTTCTTGCCGATCTGCATCAGGAAAGTTGTACCGTGTTCCCGGACAAATGCATTTTCCCGCTCCTTCGGCGTCAGGCCGGGATAGAGATCCTCCAGCTCCTGGGTCGTGAGGAAGGTGACCTCGGGCGTATGAAGAGGCAGCTCGTACAGCTGCGGGAACTGGGCGTGCAGGTTCATTTCCGTGGCGCAGACCGCGGAGACGATTGCGCGGACCGTCCGCTTAAGGTATTCGATGGTGCGGTCCTCCTTGTTGATGACCTTTTCCCAGTCCCACTGGTCCACATAGATGGAATGAAGGTTGTCGAGCTCTTCATCCCGGCGGATGGCGTTCATATCCGTATAGAGCCCCTTTCCGACATGGAAGTTGTACTCCTTCAGCGCCATGCGCTTCCACTTTGCCAGGGACTGGACAACCTGGGCCTGAGTTCCTGTATCCTTGATATCGAACGTGACCTTCCGCTCATAACCGTTCAGGTCATCGTTCATGCCGGTGGATGCCTCAAGAAAGAGCGGCGCGCTCACACGATGCAGCTGAAGCGTTGCCGCGAGCGTATCCGCAAACTGTCTCTTGATCACGCCGATGGCTTTCTGGGTATCATACATGGACAGCAGCGGTCTGTAGCCGTCCGGGAGATAGATGTTGCTCATTTGTTGATTCCCTCTTTTCCTGATATACTATGATGCCGGGGTCAAAAGGCGCTTTTTGCCCCTGTCATCATACTGTTGCTGCTGTCAGCGGCTTACGGATTCCTGCCGTTGACGGTTCAGCCCCATTGCGCGGAACACCTCGTGTTCCTGCCGCTATGGTCAGCTGAATCCATACAGGGAATTATAAGCGCAGCGGATCGGATTTGTAAAGGAGCCAGATCCCGTTCGAAAGTACGAGTCTTGAGGGACGAAGTGGTTTCGATTACGGGACCTGAATCCGAGCGTTACTATTCACATCTGAGCTTTGTACTGCCGCTTACAGGCAAGCCTGACGCGTCAGATACAAAGACTCAGATCGGCCGTGAATAGTAACATCCGAACGGATATTGTCAGGAATAAACTATGGTTTATAGAGGAGAGAGCAGGGTGGCTGGTGCAAAACAAAAAGACAGATCTTCCGGAATGGAAGCGATCCGGGAGGACATCCGCGGGAAGCAGTTCAGGCGGGTCTATCTGCTCTACGGCGAGGAGAGATACCTGGTACAGCAGTACCGGAACGAGCTGATCCGCGCAGTGTGCGGAGACAAAGATTCCATGAACCTCAACATCCACCGGGAGGAAAGCCTGAACTTCGGAGCGATCCAGGATGAGATTCTTGCCATGCCTTTTTTCGCACAGTACCGGATGGTAGTGCTGGATGACACGAAGCTGTTCCGGGCGCGGCGAAAAGGCCTGGAGGAGACGGAACACGCGGAAGAGGTGCCGGTATCGGAGGATGCGCCCAAAGATCCGATGACAGAGGCGGGGGCGGACCTTGCCGGGTCTCTGGCGGCATTTCTGCCGAAGATTCCTGAGAGCAGCGTTGTCCTTTTTACGGAACAGCCGGACGAGAAGAAGCCGGGAGGCGAGAAGGGAAAAGCCAGTGTTGATAAGCGCGGGAGGCTGTTTAAGGCGGTCGTAAAGTGCGGACTTGCGGTCGAATTCTCAGCGCCGGATGAAAAGATGCTCCGGAAATGGGTCCTGGGCAAGCTGGGTGCGGAGAAGATCCGGATCACGGGTCCGACGCTGGAGACCTTCCTTGCCATGACAGGAAATGACATGTCGCATATCAGCACGGAGTGCGAGAAGCTGATCTCCTATGCCGGACGGGGCGGGACCATCCGGACAGAGGATGTGGAGATTGTGACGAGCGAGATTCTGGAAGGGAAGATCTTCCGGATGCTGGATCTGATCGTGCAGCATGAAAGAGGCCCTGCCCTGGCCCTTTACCATGACCTGATTGCGATTAAGGAGCCGCCGGCCAGGATCTTCATCCTGCTGATGCGTCAGTTCGACCGCCTTCTTCTTGTCCGCTCCATTCTGGATGAGGGAGGCTCCACCGGGAAGGTCATGGAGGTGTCCGGAATGCCCGGATGGCAGGCGGATAAGTCCATACGGCAGGCACGCCGCTTTGATGCAGAGTCTCTCAGGCAGATTGTGGAACAGTGCGCGGACCTGCAGGAGCGCGCGCAGAGCGGGAAGATCGATATGAGGCTTGCACTGGAGCTTTTGATCATCAGGACCTCGGCCTGATCCTTCTTAAAGAGAAGCAGCCGGACTGACCTGCCGCACGCCGCGGCAGATCAGGCGGTCGAAAAACAAACGCCTGGAGAGCGGCCAGATACAAACATAGGAGTAACTATTCAGCACCCCCATTGCTCAGAACACTTCGTGTTCTTCGCTGTGGGCGGACAGAGCGGTTTCACCGCTTGTCCGCCC
>CACXFW010000091.1 GCA_902767065.1 uncultured Lachnospiraceae bacterium
CAGGCGCAGTGCCGGTTTTATATGATGGAAATGAATCCCTGATGCCGGAGAAGGTGAGGGAGAATTTTCTGTCCTCCAGCCCGGAATCCGCTCCTTTAGCGGACAGGATCCAGGTTGTGACGGGGCAGCTGAAGGAGGAACTGATCCGGTCTGTCAGTCTGTGCGTCATCAGCCCGGGGGTTCCGACAGACATCGATCCGGTTAACCGGATCCGTGATGCGAAGGTTCCGATCTGGGGCGAGGTGGAGCTGGCCTGGCGGTTTTCCCGCGGACAGGTTGTGGCGGTGACGGGGACGAACGGCAAGACGACGAGTGTAACGCTGATCGGGGAGCTGATGAAGAGATTCCTGGGAGAGAAGGTCCGGGTGGTCGGAAATATCGGCGCGCCTTATACCAGGGCGGCCGGATCGACGACGGATCAAAGCGTATGCGTGGCCGAGATCAGCTCGTTCCAGCTGGAGACGATTGAGACCTTCCATCCCCGTGTGAGCGCGATTACAAACATTACGCCGGATCATCTGAACCGGCACCACACGATGGAAGAGTATATTCGTGTCAAGGAACGGATCGCGGAAAACCAGACCCATGAAGATGTCCTGATCCTGAACGACGGGGACGAGGTGCTTCGGGAGTTTGGCCGGGGAATTGGCGCCGATGGCCCAAAAGTCTGGTGGTTTTCCGGGACACGTCCTCTGGAAAGAGGAATGTATGTTGAGGACGGGATCCTGAAGATCGCGGATGAGGACGGCGTGCAGGACGTGATCCGCACGGACGAACTGAAGATTCTCGGGACGCATAATTATGAAAATGTCTGCGTGGCGGTACTGAGCGTGCTTGCCTTTCACATGCCGATGGACCAGATCCGGGAGGTGCTCAGGGCGTTTCCCGGCGTGGAGCATCGGATCGAGTTTGTGGCAGAAGCCGGAGGGGTTGCATACTACAACGATTCCAAGGGAACCAATCCGGATGCGGCGATCAAGGCGGTTCAGGCGATGATACGGCCGACGGTCCTGATCGGAGGCGGATATGACAAGGATTCCTCCTATGACACCTGGATCGAGAGCTTTCACGGGAAGGTGAAAGCTCTGGTCCTGGTGGGCGCGACGAAGGAGAAGATCGCCGAATGCGCCAGGGAGCATGGCTTTGGCCCGGTGTATCTGTGCGATACCTTTGAGGAATGCTTTGACACCTGTGTGCGGCTGGCTGAGAAAGGAGACGCGATCCTGCTGTCTCCGGCCTGCGCCAGCTGGGGGATGTTCCGGGACTATGAAGAGAGAGGACGGGTATTCAAGGAGCTGGTCATGAGGCGCAGGGAAAGCCTTTAAGACTCTTGCGGAAGTCGTTTTCCGGCCCGTTGGGTGAAAGGATGCGGGGCGCAGATGGATCGCGGAAGCGATCCGGGCATACAGGCAGAATGATTTCCGGACAGAAAACCTTGGCAGAGGAATGGTATGGGCAGAGGAGTCAGGGCAGCCGCGATTCTTGCGGCAGTGCTTGGAGCAGCGGCTGCGATCGTGTTCGGGGTCTTTCAGATCCGGGCGATCGATGTCAGGGGAAATGAGCGTTATCTCGCGGAGCAGATCAGGGATGACCTGATCTACGATTTCAAGACGCGCAATACGCTCTTTTTTGCGTGGAAATACCGGAACGAGGGTCCCGCGGAGGACGCTCCGTACCTGAAAAGCGTGCAGGCTGTCATGCTCTCTCCGACCAAGATGAGGGTGATCGTCAGGGAGAACCAGATCGTCGGCCGCGTCCAGTATGAGAACACCAATGTCTATTATGATGAGGACGGAGTCGTTCAGGAGATCACGGACACCATCTATGCCGGGATTCCGCTGGTTTCCGGAGTTGACATTGAAAAGCCCCAGCTCTATCAGAAGCTGGTGACGACCAACTCTTCGCTGCTTTCCCCGATGCTGGATATCACCCAGCAGCTGGTCGAGAATGACCTGAATCCGGACAGCGTGACATTTGACGCAAACCAGAACATGATTCTTAGGATCGGATCGACCACGGTTCTTCTCGGACGCAATGAGTACATTGAGGAGAAGATCGCCAATCTTGTCTCCATCTATCCGCAGATTGAAAACGAACCGGGAACGCTCAATATGGAAGGGTTTACCGGAAAGAATGAAGCCATCACGTTCAAGGCGGACTCGGCATCTTCCGGCAGCGCGCAGACAGAAGCGGGAAGCCCGGAAGACTCAGAAAGCGCGAACGAGACGCAGGATGTGCCTGCCGGTGAGGATCTGGCGCAGGGAGATTCCCTCGCCGGGGAAGGCGCCGGTATGGCCGGATCTGATGAGGAGGCAGCGGGCGCGGAGGAAGAAGGAGCTTCTCAGGAGGCGCAGGAGATAGAGGAGATGGAAGAAGCGAAGGAGGAGCCGGAAGAGAGCGCGGCCCCGTTCATGGTCTTTGATTCCAGCGGAACGCTCCGCTATGATGCGCGTGTCTCAGGAGGAGAGGTCGTGGACAGTTATGGGAATCCGATTCCCGGCTGCTACGTTGACGAGAACGGGAACGCGGTTGACGCGTACTGGAATGTGATTGATCCGGCCACCGGACAGCTCGCCCAGTGATCTGGCGGCCGTATGCAATAAAAGTCTTGATTTTGAGCTGAAATAAACGTATATTAAATTAGATATAGGCTGTGCCCTTATCGCGGATCAACAGACAAGGAGGATACTCACGTGTTAGAGATCATGTCAAATGAAGCCGAGTCCGGCGCAAGGATCATCGTCATCGGCGTAGGCGGGGCGGGCAACAATGCCGTGAACCGCATGGTGGAGGATACCATCGCCGGTGTTGAGTTCATTGGCGTCAATACAGATAAGCAGGCTCTGGCCATGTCTAAGGCTCCGACGGTGATTCAGATCGGTGAGAAGATCACGAAAGGGCTTGGCGCTGGCGCGAAGCCTGAGGTCGGACAGCAGGCTGCGGAGGAGAGCACGGAAGAGATCCGGAACTCGATCCAGGGTGCGGACATGGTGTTCGTCACCTGCGGGATGGGAGGCGGCACCGGCACAGGGGCGGCTCCCGTGATTGCGGGCGTCGCGAAGGAGCTGGGGATCCTGACGGTCGGGGTTGTCACCAAGCCGTTCCGTTTTGAAGGAAAGGTCCGCATGAACAACGCCCTTACCGGCATCTCCAGGCTGAAGGAGTCGGTCGATACCCTGATTGTGATCCCGAACGACAAGCTTCTTGAGGTTGTGGACCGCAGGACGACCATGCCGGTAGCATTTAAGAAGGCGGATGAGATTCTGCAGCAGGCAGTTGCCGGAATCACGGATCTGATTAATCTCCCGGCTCTGATCAACCTTGATTTCGCGGATGTCAAGACTGTCATGGCAGACAAGGGAATCGCCCACATCGGTCTGGGTATGGCGAAGGGAGACGACAAGGCGCTCGAGGCGGTCAAGCAGGCTGTGTCAAGCCCGCTGCTTGAGACGACCATCGAAGGCGCGTCGAATGTGATTATCAATATCAGCGGAGACATCAGCCTGATGGATGCCAACGATGCCGCGAGCTATGTACAGGAGCTGGCAGGCGACGGAGCGAACATCATCTTCGGCGCGATGTACGACGATACCTATGCGGA
Source organism: uncultured Lachnospiraceae bacterium (assembly GCA_902767065.1). GTDB lineage: Bacteria > Bacillota > Clostridia > Lachnospirales > Lachnospiraceae > Porcincola. Next base: position 3,602 of record CACXFW010000091.1, read on the forward strand.
TGAGGCGAGCATCACGGTCATCGCGACCGGGCTGGAAGATCCGAATGTCGAACAACCGCAGCCGATCTTTGCGGCGAGGAAGGTTGGCTCTGATTTCCGGTTCCCGAAGACAGAATCCAGGCCGGTGGGAGGGTTCTTCTCCAACCGCACGGGACAGACACAGGCCCAGACGCCTGATCCGGCTCCGGCTCAAAAGAGCGTACAGGTCCGCATGCCCCAGAGCAAGGTCACGGAGAGAGACATTCAGATTCCGGACTTCCTGAAGAGGAACTGACCCGGAAGAGATCAGACTTGAAGCGATTACGATATTTGAAAGCCTCCGGTAAGATCAGCCGGAGGCTTTTTCTTTAAGAGGCGTGGAAGCAGACAGGAGACGATGCCATGTACCAGATTACAGGACACACAAGATTCGGAGGACTGATGGGAAGCCCGGTGGCGCACAGCCTGTCCCCGGCCATGCATAATCTTTCCTTCATGACGCTGGGGATCGATGCGGTCTACCTCGCGTTTGACGTCGGGCAGGAGAAACTTGGGGAGACGGTCAGGGTTTTCCGCGATCTGAACACCTTCGGGTTCAACCTCACGATGCCGCTCAAAAAGAAGGTGATGGAATACCTCGACAGTGTATCGAAGGCTGCCGGCCTGATCGGCGCTGTCAATACCGTCGTGAATGAAAACGGAAAGCTGACCGGGTACAATACGGATGGCGTGGGATTCGTTTCCTCCGCGCGCGCGCATGGATTTGAGCCGGAAGGAAAAGAGGTGACGGTCCTCGGCGCGGGCGGCGCGGCGTGCGCAGCCTGCGTGCAGCTGGCCCTGGATGGCGTGAAGACGCTTCATATTGTCAACCGCAGGTCCGGATCCTGGAACGCGGCCCTTTCCCTGGCTGACCGGATCAGCCGCAAGACCCCGTGCGCCGCGGACCTGACCGACCTGGACGACTGGCAGGCTTTGTGCGGCCTGATCGGAAGAAGCGATCTTCTGGTCAATGCGACTTCGGTCGGAATGGCGCCGGATACGGATGCTTCCCTGATCCGGGATCCTTGCGTGCTGAGACAGGACCTGATGGTGGCGGACATCATCTACAACCCGCGCAGGACAAAGCTGATGAGGCAGGCTGAGGAAGCGATGTGTAAGTCCTTCGGCGGACTGGAGATGCTGCTCTTCCAGGGCGAGGAGGCATTCCGGCTCTGGACGGGAAAACAGATGCCGGTAGAACTGGTAAAGGAGAGGTTTTTTTCATGATGGAAACGGTCAGAGTCAGAGACCTGGTGCTGGGAGACGGAACCGTGAAGATCTGCGTACCGGTGATTGCCCATACCCGGGATGAGCTGGTCCGCAGCCTGGAAACCGTGGAGGAGAGTCCTTTTGACATGCTGGAATTCAGGGCGGATTTTTATTTTGAAAAGGAGGAGGAAGCCCTCGCCATGATCCGGCGCACAGCCGGGAACAGGCCGGTTTTGTATACGATCCGTACGAGCGAAGAGGGCGGTGAGATCGGGATCAGCGATGAGACCTACCGGGAGAGGAATCTTGCGGCAGCCCCCTTTGTTGATCTTGCGGACATCCAGTATGCCAGGCTCCATATGGAAGGCGGCAATCCTTTTCCTGGCAGTGACCTTCCTTCAAAACTCCGGGAGAAGGGCGTAAAGGTTGTTCTGTCCTGGCATGACTTCGCCAAAACGCCGAAGAAGGACGTGCTCGTTCAGAAAATGATGAAGATGCAAAAGGAGGAATGCGATCTCATAAAGATTGCGGTGATGCCGAACAGCCGGGAGGATGTGCTGTCGCTGATGGGAGCATCGGTGGAGATGGCGGAAAGAAAAGCCGTCCGCCCGTTTATCACGATGGCGATGGGAACGCTCGGAAGGGTGACGCGCGCAGCGTGCGCCCTGACAGGAAGCTGTGTGTCATTCGGCACGGCAGGCACAATGTCCGCGCCCGGACAGATCAGTGCCGGCATGCTGAGACAGATGCTGCGTGTTTTGTGTATTGACTGACAAAATTCCTGCCGTTTTCTGCTGTTTAAGGCCCGAATCCGGCTGCCCGGGGTGCTGAGTGGCGACACTTGACGGAAAGTGTCGTTTTCTTTTTATCAGCAGGGAAGGGTTGTATTTTGAAATGACTCTGCCTGTCCATTACACTCGAAACATCGTGGCTTCTGATGTTTACCAATGCGTGGGGATTGGGGTGAATACGCTTGAGCATTCTGGAAAATATACTGATCGTGACCGGGCTTTCCATGAACATTTTTCTGATCGGTCAGTTTGAGGGATCCATGGTCCGGAAGATCGAGTGGAGGGCGGTCTTTGTCATCTGCCTGATCGCCGGCATCTTCGAGACAATCTCCATGACGTCAGGATATCTGCTGACAAGGATTCCTTTTTTTTCTGCAAGCGAGTCAGAGGATCTGAAGGATTTCTGTTATTTCGTCGCTGCGATCCTGTTTCTGCTGATTGCTGCCTATATGATCTACAAGGCGCTGCGCCGCGCGCCGGTCCAGGAAAGGCTTCATACGATCGCTTACCGGAGGATCCTTCTGGAGGTCGTGATGGTGTCTGTGTTTACCTTCATGGCAGGGATCGGCTGGGGGTTTATCGGACATAACATCCTCATGGCGACCTGTGTAATCGCCGGCGCCACGGTACTTGCCGCGATCGCGGGGATCTGGGCAGGATACTTCGAAGGATGCAGGGGGCGTTACGTGATCTATGGAACGGGAGGCGCGATGCTTGCGTTTGTCGGGGCGGAGATCCTGATCCGTTATCTGTAAAGGGGTTGAAAAAACCGTTAAAAGTATATATCCTAATAACACAATATAGTTTTAGATACTATATCACATTACAACAATAATCGTAACTATTCAGCACCCCCATTGCTCAGAACACTTCGTGTTCTTCGCTGTGGGCGGACAGAGCGGTTTCACCGCTTGTCCGCC
>CACXFW010000092.1 GCA_902767065.1 uncultured Lachnospiraceae bacterium
GGCGGACAAGCGGTGAAACCGCTCTGTCCGCCCACAGCGAAGAACACGAAGTGTTCTGAGCAATGGGGGTGCTGAATAGTTACGAGATTGTTTGGAAGGAAGGCCCGGGACCAGCGTTCCCGAGCCTTCTTTCGCACCGGGGCACGAACTGTTTATCCTTATGGATTCAGGCACACTGCACCGGGTTCATAAGGAGAGTTATCAGATGGGAAAATTCAAGAAGATATTCTATTCGCAGAAGATCGCGCCTTATGTGTTTGTGCTTCCGTTTATCCTGAGCCTGATCATCTTCTGGGCATATCCTCTGATCAGCGGCATCATCATGAGCTTTCAGGATATTTCCTTCGGAAGCAGGACATTTGTCGGCGTCGATCATTATGTGAAGCTGATGCATGACAAGTTCTTCGCGACTGCTGTCTTCAACAGCGTGGAATACATGGTGCTCACGCTGCTGCTGATGATTCCGATCCCGATGCTTCTCGCGGTTCTGATGGAGAGCCGCATCACGAAGGCGAAGGGTGTCTGGAAGGTGATCATGTATATTCCGGCCCTGACTTCAGTCGTGATCTCCGGTATGCTGTTCAGAATGATGTTCTCGGAGGCTCCGGGAAGCCAGATGAACCAGCTGATGACCTGGCTGGGACAGCAGCCGATCGCCTGGCTTAAGACGAAGGCGACTGCCTGGGTGGCCCTGCTGCTTTTGTGTATGTGGCGCTGGACCGGCGTTAACATGCTGTATTTCCTTTCCGGCCTGAAGGCGATCGACAATTCGATCTACGAATCGGCGGATATCGATGGAGCCAACGCCCGCCAGAAGTTCTGGTACCTGACGCTTCCGCTGATCAAGCCTACCACCATCTACGTGGTAACGATCTCCGTCTACGCGGGCCTGTCCATGTTCCTTGAGAGCTTCATGCTGTGGAACGGAAACTCGTCTCCGAAGAATATCGGTCTGACGATCGTGGGATATCTGTACAAGCGCGGAATTGAGAAGAACGACCTTGGATATGCCTGCGCGGTCGGCGTGGTGCTGATGATCATCGCTCTTGCGATTAACGTCATTCAGCTGGTTGCAACCGGAACATTCAAGAAGGAGGAACAGTGATATGGCGGCAAACACGAATTCTCCCAGAACGATGGAGTCCAGACACAGAGTTGCGACTGTGCTGGCAACCGGACTGTTTGTGCTTCTGTGCGGATTTATCGCATTTCCGCTGGTGGCGGGCCTGATCGCCTCCTTCCGGCCGGGACGTGAGCTGGTTCAGAATGGCCTGGCCATCAGCTTTGACTTCTCGACCATGACGCTGGACAACTACAAGTATCTGTTCGGCTTTGGCGGCGGCAACAGCGGTGTCGATTCGGCGAAGTATTTCATGTGGTACAAGAATTCGCTGATCCTGACACTCCTGACGGTCGTGCTGACGCTTCTTGTGTGCTACTTTGTCGCGTATGGCCTGACAATGTACAAGTTCCGGCTTCAGGGGTTCCTGTTCTTCATGGTCATCGCCACCATGTGCGTTCCGTTCGAGATCCTGATGCTTCCGCTGTACCAGGAGGTAACCGCTCTGCATATCATCAACTCGAGGGCGGGCGTGATCCTGCCCGGCCTGTGCGCGGCTTCCACCATCTTCTTCTTCCGGCAGTACATGCAGTCGCTGCCGAAGGAGCTGCTGGACTCGGGCCGGATCGACGGATGCACGGAGTACGGAATTGCGGTCCGCATCATGATGCCGATCACCAAGCCGGCATTTGCGTCCATGGCGATCCTGTGCGCGATGGGATCCTGGAACAACATGCTCTGGCCGATGCTGGTATTCCGTGATACGGACAAGTTCACGCTGCAGATCGGTCTGAATACCCTGCTGACGCCTTATGGAAATAACTACGATCTCCTGATCGCAGGTTCCATGTTCGGCATCATCCCGATCCTGGTCATCTATCTGATCTTCCAGAAGTATCTGATCGGCGGAATGACGGCCGGTGCTGTGAAGGGCTGATTGAAAGATCCGGGTTACTATTCACAGCCTCTCCACCCACAGACCTCTGACAAAATACGCAGTGCCTCAACGATCTTTACAGGCTGTCTGCCCGGGAAGGATTGAGGCACTGTATTGTATTTCGAAAATATACTGCTGTTTATAGAGGAGGAAGCCATGGCGAAATATTATATCAATGCTGCAAACAGGAAGAGCAGGATTCATAAGGAGATCTATGGTCATTTTTCCGAGCATCTCGGACGGTGTATCTACGAGGGAATCTATGTGGGTGAGAACTCTGAGATTCCGAATGTGAACGGCATGCGGACCGACGTGGTGGAGGCCCTGAAGGAAATCCGCATTCCGGTCCTGCGCTGGCCGGGCGGATGCTTCGCCGATGAATATCACTGGAAGGATGGAATCGGCCCGAAGGAAGGCCGCAAGAAGATGATCAACACCCACTGGGGCGGTGTGGTCGAGGACAACAGCTTCGGAACCCATGAGTACATGGAGCTGTGCAGGCAGCTGGGCTGTGAAACCTATGTCAATGGAAATGTGGGCAGCGGTACCGTGCAGGAGATGTCGGAGTGGGTTGAATACATGACCTTCAACGGCGTGTCTCCCATGGCGGATCTGCGCGCCGCAAACGGCCATCCGGATCCCTGGAAGGTAGACTTCTTCGGCGTCGGAAATGAAAACTGGGGCTGCGGCGGCAACATGACGCCGGAGTATTACGGAAACCTGTACCGCAGATATCAGACCTATGTCCGCCAGTACGGCAGCGGGATGGATTTCAGCGCAGATGCCGGATTTGAAGAGGACGGAAAGATCCGCAAGATTGCCTGCGGTCCGAACATAGACGATACGCAGTGGACTGAAGGCGTCATGAAGACGCTGTTTCGGCACTGCGATCCGCGCATGCACGGAAATGCCGACGGCCTGTCCCTGCATTATTACACGCATCCGGAAGGCTGGGAGATCAAGGGAAGCGCGACACAGTTCGATGCGAAGGTATGGTACAAGACACTTGCAAAGACCTTGTACATGGAAGATCTGATCGCCATGCACAGCGCCATCATGGATCAGTATGATCCTCAGAAGAAGCTGGGGATGATCGTGGATGAGTGGGGAACCTGGTTTACCGTGGAGCCGGGTACCAATCCGGGATTCCTCTATCAGCAGAACACCATGCGCGACGCGCTGGTTGCCTGCGTCAACCTGAATCTGTTCAATAAGCATTCCGACCGGGTGAAGATGGCCTGCATTGCCCAGATGGTCAATGTGCTTCAGGCGGTGATCCTGACGGAAGGCGCGAGAATGATCAAAACGCCGACGTGGCATGTGTTTGATCTGTTCAAGTACCATCAGGACGCAGACCTTGTGGAGAGCAGCATCGAGACAGAGCTGATCGGCGCGGAGGCTGAGTACATGGTTCCGTCCCTGAGTGAGTCATCATCCGTCGATGCGGATGGAAAGCTGCAGATCACGGTCGGCAACCTGTCCGTGACGGATGCGTACCCGGTGGAAACACTGATCACAGGCTTTGACGCGAAGCGTGTATCCGGCAGGATCCTGACCGGTGAAATGCACGATAAGAATACCTTTGACGATCCGGATGCGGTCACATCCGCCCCCTTCACGGCAGAGCTTACGGCAGGCGCCCTCCGGTTTACGATTCCGCCCTGCAGCGTAGTGCAGCTGACGGTGGAAGAGTAAGGATCAGTCATTTCAATTGTCCGGATTTCCGGAATCTGCGTTGCCGCTGGCTGGCGCAGGAATCGTTTTTACAGCGGTCTTTGCCGGCGGCAGCCGGGAAGCTGTCGTTGGAGGTCCGTTTTACCGCTGGATGATCCGCTTTGTTCAGGAGAGGTTATATGACGAATTCAGATCCCGTCAGGGTCTGCAAAAGATGCCTTCTCAGAGAGATGGACGAGGAGGCATACTTCAGGGATCTGCATGAATATATCATGCGGATTGATGACAGGGAGAAGGTGGACGACGCTGTTTACCGGCAGCGGCTTGAGATCTGCAGGCAGTGCGATCATCTGCTGTCGGGCATGTGCCTGAAGTGCGGCTGCTATGTGGAACTGAGAGCCGCCATGAAGAGGAGCCGGTGCCCGAAGCCCAGGCCATCCTGGAATCCTGTTTAGACTTTTATCACCAGAGGAAAACAAACCGGATCCGGAAGGAGCAGGATCCGGGAATACAGGAGGCAGTATGAGAAAACAGGTATTGGCAGCAGTGGCTGCGGCCACGGCCATGATTGCCGCCGGAACCGTATGTCCGGCACAGGAGATGACAGAACCGGAAGAGGCCGGCCGCGTACAGACAGTGCATGTGTGCGTCCACGATCCATCGATCTTTGAAGACAGGGACGGCACGTTCTATGTGCTGGGATCCCATACCGCCTCGGCTTCTTCGGATGACCTGATCTCCTGGAAGCAGCTGAACTTTGATTATGGCAGCGGGAAGGGTCTTCCTTTCTACGGGGATCTGGAAGTGACGATGGAAGAGCCGTTCCAATGGGCGGGGTATCATGACGCTGACGCGTCCGGATATGCTGTCTGGGCGCCGGATCTCATCTGGAACCCGTATTATGAGTGGGAAGACGGCGATACCGGCGCCTACATGATCTATTTCTGCACGTCCTCCACATGGAGACGCTCCTGCATCGGTTTCATGGTCTCAAAGGAGATGATGGGACCGTACGAATACCGCGATACGATCATTTATTCCGGCTTTACCAAAAACGGGGAGACGGACGGGAACAGCACCAGGGATACTTCCTGGGACAATGAGTACCTGAACCTGAAAGAACTGGTGGACCTTAGCGTCAGAAACGGCGGGATTGACGGGATCAGCGACAACTGGTTTAACAAGGACGGAAGCTGGAACCACACTTATGCGCCAAACGCCATTGATCCCAATCTGCTCTTTGACGCCTCCGGGGAAAAACTCTACATGTCCTATGGATCGTGGTCCGGCGGCATGTTCCTTCTGGAGCTGAATCCGGCGGACGGAGAGCCGCTGTATCCCGGCGTTGACGGCGTGGATGAGGTTTCCGGCAATTATGTGGACCGGTACTTTGGCACTCACCTGATCGGCGGGGACCACCAGTCCGGGGAAGGCCCGTATCTCACCTATGATCCGGAGACGGAATACTATTATCTTTACTGCACCTATGGCGGACTGGCGGCGGAGGGCGGTTACAACATGCGCCTGTTCCGTTCGAAGGAAATCACCGGCCCGTATCTTGACGCTGCCGGTAACAACGCGGCAGACAACAAAAAGAGCGGAGATTCCTATGGAATCAAGCTGATCGGGAACTACGCGTTTTTCGATCAGGTCGGAAAACGTGCCGCCGGGCACAACTCCCAGCTGAATGCCTCCGATGGATCGAGGTACCTGGTTTACCACCAGAGGTTCGATGTGAAGCCGCAGCTGGAAGCGCATGAGGTGCGGGTGCACCAGCAGTTTCTGAATGAGGATGAATGGCCGGTGACGGCTGTCTACGAATACCTGGGGGAACAGCCGGA
>CACXFW010000093.1 GCA_902767065.1 uncultured Lachnospiraceae bacterium
GGCGGACAAGCGGTGAAACCGCTCTGTCCGCCCACAGCGAAGAACACGAAGTGTTCTGAGCAATGGGGGTGCTGAATAGTTACCGCAAATGTATAGAAACGCTCCGCAGGCGGACGCTGACGCAGAAAAGATCTGCAGGCGGGCGCCGGCGCAGAAAAGATCCGGCTGAGGAATCCACAGGTCTTTCTCAGATCATAAAATGCGCTCCGCAGGCGGACGCTGTCCCTTCCTGCGCCTCACACAGAACAAGTGACATCTACACATAATCCGACGGACAATTCCGGATCCGGCCGCCTTGAAATACTCGGTTTCGCCAATCTTATCCTGATCTTACATAATCTGATGGACAGCCGCCCTGCAGGGTGATATGAAATGATCAGTCCCGACCCTTTCCGGTTTGGTTCCGGAAGCAGGGAACCGTTCCGGTTTCCATTCAGCAGCGGATGAGTATGCCGTGGATGATGATTCTCTGAATGAGTATACCGGTAAGAAAACAATCTGGTCCTCTCTGGATGAGTATGCCGATACTGAGGTTCTGCCTATGAAGAATCGTTCCTTTTCCCATCGCAGCACGCTTCCCGGACGCACTTCTCCCCGGACTGATCCAAGGCTTCGTTCCAAAAGCCTCTCTCGCAGCCTTTCCGGCCGGTCCAGGACAAACCATACCTCCCGCAATCCGCAAAAGCCGCCCGACTACGGAACCTATCAGTTCTCCCGGCGGGAACTCATGGAGAATCTCCTGATCTTCGCGGGACTGGATGCCGTGATCGCGTTCCTGTTCTACCGCTCTTTCATTGCGTTTCTGCTGTTTCTTCCCATCGTGTCCCCGTTTCTGAAAGTCCGCCGGAAGGATCTGGGGGACCGCCGGAGAAAGGAAATTCTTGCGCAGTTTACAACGGGGATGCAGATGGTAAATGCGTCTCTTCAGGCTGGCTATGCGATCGAGAATTCTTTCCGGGAGGCTATCCGTGAGCTGGCCAGAATCTATCCGGATGATTCATTTATTATCTATGAATTTCGATATATTCTCACCCAGACCAGCCTCAATGTTCCGATCGAAACCCTTCTTCTGGATCTTGGCCATCGCACTCATATCGAAGATATTCGAAATTTTGCGGAGGTATTCCAGACGGCGAAACGCACCGGTGGTGATCTGATCGCGATTATCCGGAACGCGGTGACCAGCATCCAGATGAAGAAGGAAACGAGTGAAGAAATCGAAGCAAACCTGTCCGGCAAGGCGTCGGAGCAGAAGATCATGTCCGCCGCCCCGATCTTCCTGATCGCCTACACTTCTCTCACTTCGCCCGGTTTTCTGGATGTGTGCTATCACAATACGCTTGGGATCGCCATCATGACAGGGTGTCTTCTGATCTATGCGGCAGCGTTTCTCTGGGGACGGAAGATCATGCAGATTGAGATGTAGGATACGTGCTGCACAAAAATATCCATTCTACCGCTGGTCCATGGGATCATTCATCTGCCGGTGCAGTTGAATTGCAGGAAGGAACTGACCCGGCAAACAAAGGAGTACCGATGAAAGCACGAAGCAAAAACCCGTTCGATGCCGCGGCCCGCTGGATCGTCTGCAACGTTTATCCCGCACGGGGGAGATCACGCGGGCGCATCTTCGGGAAAAACGAGACACTCATCCAGGAGCTTGCAGATCTTGGCACCGGGAAGAAGAATTGTGTGCAGGATTACTATGTGCAGAAGATCTCCCGCTTTCTGATGGTGAGCGTTTTCTGCCTTGCCGTTCTGATTGCAGTCCTCGTGGCGCAGCACCGGCAGGACCGCCGGATTACCGGCGGCGTGCTGGAGCGCCCCGGCTACGGGGAGAGCGGCAGAGACCAGAGCCTGATGCTGCGTGTCGGATCCGATGAATCGGAATCCTTCGATGTGTATCTGGATGCGCGCACCTACACTGCCGCGCAGGAGAAGTCATTGCTGAAAGATGCCGCGTCACGTCTGGAAGAGATGCTTCCCGGGGAAAACGCGTCCTTAGACGAAGTCCGCGTCCCGCTCTGTCTTCCGGCCTCTTTAGAGGACGGGGCGGTCAGCGTGGAGTATTATCTCTCGCCCGGAGGACTGATCGACGAAGACGGGAGCATCTTAGGAGAACCAGATCCAGACGGCAGTCTCGTGACGATCCATGCCACACTCACATGCCAGA
>CACXFW010000094.1 GCA_902767065.1 uncultured Lachnospiraceae bacterium
GGCGGACAAGCGGTGAAACCGCTCTGTCCGCCCACAGCGAAGAACACGAAGTGTTCTGAGCAATGGGGGTGCTGAATAGTTACCATCCTTTATAAAAGATGGAAATAACCCGGTCAGACGTGGTATGATTCTGTCAGACGGACAAACCGCGATGTGTCGCAGGAACCTCTTCAGAAACCGGCTGGTGTAAGCCGGAACGAAAGAAAGGAGCCTTCATGTCTTTTTCCCAGATCCTCATGAAAATCGATGATATTCTGTATACCTGGTGCCTGATCTACCTGCTTGCAGGTGCAGCAGTCTTCTTTACCATACGTACCAGGTTTGTCCAGATCCGGCTTCTTGGAGACTGCTTCCGCTGCATGTTTGAGAAGAAGTCCACCGATAAGGGAATCTCGTCCTTTCAGGCCCTGATGATCGCCACAGCTTCCAGGGTTGGAACGGGAAACATGGCAGGCGTTGCCACAGCGATCGTCCTGGGCGGTCCTGGCGCTGCTTTCTGGATGTGGCTGATGGCCATTCTGGGATCCTCTTCCGCGTTCATAGAAGGGACTCTTGCCCAGGTCTACAAGACCTGGGATTCAGATGGAAGCTTCAAAGGCGGACCGGCTTATTATATTGATCGGGCGCTTCATGCCCGGTGGCTCGGGATTCTCTTCGCTGTGTCTCTGATCGCCACCTTTGCATTCGGCTTTAACGGCCTTCAGGCTTACAACATTGTGTCTGCTTTGGAATACTACGTGCCCGATCTTTCCGGCACTCCCATCCCTCTTTTTGTCGGCGGTATCCTTTTTGCTGTTTCCCTGTATCTCTTCTTCGCGGGAGCGGAAAAGATTGGCTGGTTATCCTCCGTTCTGGTTCCGATTATGTCCGGGGTTTACATTCTGATCGGACTTATGATTTTCATCCTCAATATTACTGAAGTACCGGCCGTTCTGTCTGCAATCCTCCATTCCGCTTTCGACGTGAAAGCGATCTTTGGAGGATTTACAGGATCCTGTATGGTTTACGGAATTAAGAGAGGGTTATTCTCCAATGAAGCCGGTATGGGATCCGCCCCGAACGCTTCCGCTTCCGCCGATGTCTCCCATCCTGCCAAACAGGGACTGGCCCAGGTCATCTCTGTATATATCGACACTTTACTGATCTGCACAACGACGGTCTTTATTTTACTGCTTACCGGCGTCTACAAAACAGACAGCTCATTGAACGGGATTCCCCTTGTGCAGTTAAGTACCGCGCATCAGTTTGGTCCGTGGGTGATTCATATCATTACGGTGGCTGTATGCATGTTCGCATTCACATCCATCATAGGAAACTACTTTTATGCGGAAGCGAATATACGCTTCATCACCAAAAACAGGGTTGTCCTGTCATTGTTCCGCATTGCTGCCGCTGCCATGGTAATGATCGGAGCATTAAACAGCCTGGAGGTTGCCTGGAGCCTGGCAGATATCACGATGGGCCTGGAAGCCGTGGTCAATATCATCGCGATACTGCTTCTGTCACGAATCGCCATAAACACGCTGAAGGACTATGAGATGCAGAAAGCAAAGGGAGTAAACCCGGTCTTTCATGAAAAGAATATCGGTCTGAACAATACAGACGTGTGGAAATAGCAGCCGGTGACACCTCATGCCCAATTCCGCGGTTAACCTAAGCACTTTCCGGCGCTGACGCCTGGAAAGCGCTGACGTTAACCAGTATAATGACTGTAACAGGTTTCATACCACTGCACAAAGAGATAGACCGTATAGGAAATGCGCCAGAAGTAGTCGTTGCCTTCCAGGAAGGATTCCCAGGAATCCCGCAGAACGTCCTGGTTGAAATAGATCCTGGAAACAGGGCCAAACAGCGCCTGCTCAATCCAGGGCCGGAACCGTTTTTCCCGAAACCACAGCCTGGCGGGCACGGAAAAACCGATCTTAGGGCGGAATGCCGTTTCATGGGGGATCCTGAGCTGCGCTGCTTTCCGCAGGATATATTTTGCAATTCCATTCTTTCGCTTAAGCGTGGAGGGAATGACTGCGCTCAGTTCAAACATACGCCGGTCAACAAAAGGCAGCAGAAGATCGATGCCGCTTGCCCTGGCTAAACGGCCCGCGCCAAAAAGAATATCCCCTTCCAGCCAGAGGGAACTGTCAACACCGATCATCCGGGAAAGGCGGTCTGCATCCTGTATCTTTCCGGAGATCTCCGCTACCAGTTTCTCAAAGGGGTACTCTTTCCAGTTCTGAAAAAACCGCATGCCCTCTTCCTGATCGATCACCATGCTGCAGCTGCAATAGGGTACGTATTTCTCTTTCGGCTCCTCCACGCACCGGTAGATGTAATAGCCGGCCTCGATCAGTCTGCACTCCGTTTCCCGGCGGTCCGGTCCCTGCGAAATACCCAGCTCCTTCAGGAGCTTCTTCCGGTTTCTCAGGATGCCTTCATACATTCGAATCGTCATGTTCTTTGCCCCTTTTCGCCCCGCCTCCGGAAACGATCGTATATGACTGACAGGATCCGTTCAGAAACATGCCGGATCTGTTCCGGATGGATCATACAAAGAAAAGAAGAATTTTACAATAC
>CACXFW010000095.1 GCA_902767065.1 uncultured Lachnospiraceae bacterium
GGCATCGTCCGGAAGGAGCCATACGGCGAAAAGCGCGTTGCCCGGAGGGAGCCAGACAGTAAAAACGGCATCGTCCGGAAGGGGCCAGACAGCGAAAAGCGCGGCGCCCGGAGGGAGCCGTACAGCGAAGACGGCATCGCCCGGAGGGGGCCATACGGCGAAAAACATATCGTCCCGAAGAGGGCGTGTTGTGCATCCGGTCGTTGGCAGCGCGGATGACTGGCGGGAGCCGCATACGAAGCTGTGGGTTATGATTGCGCTGATCGCGGCAGCCGCGGTCATCGTGTTTGCGGTATATTGGTTCGTGCTGCGAAAAAGCGCAGGCGAAGAGCCGGACAGACAAAAAGGCGGATCCGGGAAGAACACCGTACATACGGAGATCCAAGAGGTGCATCCGGGACTTGCGGGCGGCGCGCTGGATGTCCTGGTGAAGGAAGTCGTGGAGGTCGATGACGCATCCTTTGAGACGGAGGGGGCGGATTACCAGGAAATGACGGAGTCAGATCCGGAGATTGAGTTCCATCCGCATGCCGTGGAGTCGACGAAACCTTCCAACATGATCGAACTGACCGGGATCGAGGTGAACGGAGAAGTACTGGCGGATTCCGCGGCCTATCGCTCACCGGCTGAGATTTATTTTGACAAGGGCTCCGCCTACACGCAGGCGGAAGGGGTCTTTACGTTCCGGGGAAATAACTTCCGCGACGCGCCGGCATTCGGGTGGGCGGATATCCGCAGGAATACGATCACCCAGCTGTGGAGCCAGCAGACCGGGGCCACCTCCTTCAACGGGGCATCCTGGACCGGTTCCGGCTGGACCGGGCAGCCGCTGATGCGAAAATGGACGAAGGAAGAAAAGGCGCATATGAATATGGCTGACTGGGCGAAGGCAAAGGATGACCTGGTCGAGGTAATCTATGCGACCATGGACGGCAATGTCTATTTCCTGGATCTGGTGACCGGGGAGCAGACGCGGGATCCCATGTACATCGGATGGACGTTCAAGGGGGCGGGCGCCCTCGATCCGAGAGGCTATCCGATCCTGTATCTGGGCGCGGGCTACAACAGCACGCTCGGCCTGGCGCATGCATTTGTCATCAACCTGGTCGACTGCACCGTCATGTATGAATTCGGCGGGGAAGACGCATTTTCCCTCAGAGGAACGGTGGGCTTCTTTGACTCTTCGCCGCTCGTGGACGCTGAGACGGATACCCTCATCTGGCCGGGGGAGAACGGGGTGATCTATATGGTTCACCTGAATTCGGACTGGAATGAGAAGACCGGTACCCTGACACTTGATCCGGGCAACATGGTGAAGTGGCATTACAAGGGATACCGTTCGGCGTCGAATTCCTATGAAAAATACTGGCTGGGCATCGAGGACAGCTTTGCCGCTTATGAGGGATATCTGTTCGCGACGGACAACGGAGGGCATCTGATGTGCCTTGACCTGAACACGCTGGAGCTTGTGTGGGTGCAGGACACACTGGATGATTCGAACTCCACGCCGGTGCTCTCCAATGAAAACGGGCATCTGTACCTATACACGAGTACGTCGTTCCGCCTCGGCTGGCGCAGCGATACGACCGCGACCGTGCCGATCTGGAAGATCGATGCCGAAACCGGCGAGAAGATCTGGGAGACGGAATTTGAATGCTATACGATGGACGGCGTATCCGGCGGCGTGCAGTCAACCATGGCGCTCGGAAAGAAGAGCCTTGACGGCTATATCTATGCGACGGTCGCCATGACGGGCGAGCCGTTGATGGGTCTGTGCGTGTGCCTGGACTGCGATACAGGAGAGATTGTCTGGCAGCATAAGGCATATTATGCCTGGTCTTCGCCGATTTTGGTATATAATAAAGACGGATCAGCGAGGCTGCTCTACGCGTCCTGCGGAGGATACATGTATATGCTGGATCCGAAGACAGGGCAGGAGCTGACAAAGAGTGAACTGAGCAACGGCGCGATCGAGGCGTCGCCCGCCGCATGGGACAATTATGTGGTGATCGGCACCCGTGCGTGCCAGATCTGGGGACTCAGAGTGGATTAGGAAACTGTTCAGAAGACAGAAGGAGATTCCTGTGCCGAAACTGCTTTTGGGATATTTCAAAACATATCTTTTATGGTGTATTGGCCTGATCGCGCTGATCGTGGCACAAGGCTGCGTGCAGCTCTTCGGGCTGACCCAGGAGATGAAAAGGATCGTCGATCAGGGCATTCAGACCGGCGATATGAACTATATCATACACAGCGGAATCCGCATGCTTGTGTTTACTGCGCTTGTAGCGGTATGCGGCACAGGCATTGCGTGGCTGGGCGCAAAGACGCTTTCCGAAACGATCGAGGAAGATCCTGAGCATTTTGAGGAGTGGATTACAGCGTATGGGACTCTGTACAGGCAGGTGCATGAGACAGATGGCAGTTATTCCATGCTGCCGTATGCGAAGGAGGTATACCGCAGACATCTTTTGGAGTCTGCCGACTGGTACAGCAAAGAGGAGATGGAACAGCTGCTGAGACTGCTTGAGAGCATTCCGGACAGAAATACGCTGATTCATGGGGACTATCATCCCAACAATCTCATGATCGGCAACAAAGAGCTGATTATGATCGACCTTGGGGATTTCAGCATCGGCCATCCGGTTTTTGACTTTCTGGCTACGGCAGCCACGCAGGCCAACCTGGTGGATCTGTCTGAGGAGTACGCCGAGTTTCATACCAAGATGAAGGCGGAACGGATCCGGAAAGGCTGGAAGATGCTGCTGGAGCAGTCCTTCCCGGACAGGACGCCTCAGGAGATCAGAAGGATCGAGGAGCAGATCCGCCTGCTTTCCCGGCTGAAGGTGGCATGCGCGCCTGCGGTCGCAAAAGGAATCTCGGAGGAGCTGATGAGAAGCAGCGTCAATGATGTAAAGGAGAATCTGATTCCCCGGATCGGGGAGCTGATCGGCTGCGTTGACTGGTAAAAAAAGTGGTAACTATTCAGCACCCCCATTGCTCAGAACACTTCGTGTTCTTCGCTGTGGGCGGACAGAGCGGTTTCACCGCTTGTCCGCC
>CACXFW010000096.1 GCA_902767065.1 uncultured Lachnospiraceae bacterium
GGCGGACAAGCGGTGAAACCGCTCTGTCCGCCCACAGCGAAGAACACGAAGTGTTCTGAGCAATGGGGGTGCTGAATAGTTACATGATTTGATCGGTGGGTTCAAAAAGGGTTTTCTGACCTTTCCCTCATTATATGGGAGCGGCATCCGTTCCGCAAGATGAATCAAAGCTCAAAAATCGTCCGGTGAGTAAACTCCCCGTCCTGGTTTTGTGAGAATTCATAGGGTGCTGAATAGTTACAAACTCTCTACCGGAGCATGAGGACAGCGCCTTCGTTGCCGCGCCGTCCGTGGCTTGCCCTGTGGGAGAAAAGAAACGCTGCGTTGCAGGAGGTGCAAAGGTCCGGCAGAGAGATATTCGACTCCTTCATCCCCGCCATCAGGAAATTCTCCATACAGGCACGCTGAAGATTCACATGATACTTCTGCTCTCCGTTTTCCGTAAGGCGCCCCTCGCGGACCAGGAAAGGATGCAGGGAGGCGTCATACTTATCCAGGAATGCCTGTGCCACATTCCGGCTGACCTCATAACAGTCCATGCAGATCGACGGTCCGATCGCGGCACAAAGATCTGCCGGATTCGAACCGTAAACCTGGTGCATCATGGCAACCGCTTTGGATCCGATTCCCTTTATGGTTCCCCTCCATCCGGAATGGACCGAGGCAATCGCTCTGCGGACCGGATCGACAATCAGAAGAGGAACACAATCCGCAGAAAACGTCATCAGTGCCTGTCCGGTAATATCGGTCATCATCCCGTCGACATCATTAAACTCGTTGGGCCGCGTTATTCCGTTTCCCCGGTCATATTCCTGCAGAACGCGGATATGATCCGTATGGGTCTGATTGGAGAATACCAGAGATTCAGCCGGATAACCGATCGCAGCGGCGAGACGTCTGTGATTCTCCAGGCAATTCGCCCTGCACTGTGCCTCGCCCAGGCTCAGGTTCATGGCGACCTCTCGGGCAAGGCTCAGATTCATGGTGCCCGCATCCCCCTGTGACACACCGCCCGACCGTGTGCTGAATCCGTTTACGACAAAGCGGAACTGATCCAGAACCGGAGAGGAAAACCATTCCACCCCGTCCTTAAAGTGATACGTCAGATGATCGACCGGCCGGCTCATTTTTTTCCTGATATAATTCTCTTCCATGATTATCCTTTATACAGAAATGCATTTCGGATCAGGCGGATTCTTCCTCTGTCAATCGATACCACGTCAAAGCGCACCGGCGTTTCCGGATCCATCCTGATAAGATGCATGTAGTATCGCGCCGCCGCGATGATCCTTTCCTGCTTTCTCCGGTCCACAGACTCCGCGCCGAAGCCCAGCGCATCCGAAGAGCGTTCCTTGACTTCCACAAAGACCAGATATTTCCCTTCACGGGCAATCAGGTCAACCTCAGACCTCAGGCAGCGGAAATTACAGGCGAGAATCCGGTACCCCTTTTCTTCCAGATAGGTCCGGGCAAGTGCCTCGTACTTTGCGCCTTCTGTTCTTTTATTCATACCCGTATCCCGGGTACTCTCTCCGAATGCCATATCCCATACGCGAAGAAGCCGCGTTTCCGGATACCCTCTCCTCTGTATCCCATACGCGAAGGAGCCGCGTTTCCAAAAGTTCAATGCTCAGACAGATTTCTGAGAAATGACATCCTGTGGATCGCGCACGGTCCGTATTTCCTGATCGCCGCGTAATGATCCGCTGTTCCATAGCCCTTGTGCCTGGCAAACCCGTATTCCGGGAACAGCGCGTCATATTCTTCCATCATCCGGTCCCTCGTAACCTTCGCGATGATGCTTGCCGCTGCGATGGATACGCTCTTTGCGTCTCCATGCACGATGTTCTTCTGAGGGATCCTGACATGAGGGATTGTCACCGCATCGTTGAGCAGGATCTGAGGCATGACAGACAGCTTCCCGATCGCTTCGCACATCGCCTCATAATCCGCCTGAAGGATATTGATCTCATCGATCCTCCTGGATCCGACTACCCCCGCACCCACGGCGGTTGCCTTCTCCATGATCTCATCGTACAGCTTCTCCCTGCGTTTTTCGGACAGCTTCTTCGAATCGTTCAGCCCCAGAATCTCACAGTCCTTCGGAAGGATGACAGCACCGGCCACAACCGGTCCGGCGAGCGGCCCCCTGCCCGCCTCATCGATTCCGCAGATCAGCGTATAACCCTCCTCATCACAAGAGCGCTCATACAATCGCATCTGTTCGAGCCTGCTTCGCTCAAGCAGCAGCTTCTGCAGCGCGTTTTCCGCCTTCTTCACGGCCAGGCGGGCAGCCGCCCTCCCGTCCCCTTCAAGAGACGCCGCGAACGTTTCCAGATCATGCTGGTCTGCCGGATTCAGAGCACGGTATCTTTCCTGTATCTGTGAGATGGTTTCTTTCATTTCCTTCCCCCCGGAAGTCTTTTCCCTGCCATACCTCAGGGCAGCGTCAGCCGATCAGCCCGAACTGGCTGTAGGGTTTCACCCGGAGCCAGACTTTTCCGACAATCTCCGTCTCCGTTACGGGTCCGACCGTGGAATCGCGGCTGTCAAAATGATTCGACCGGTTATCCGCCATCAGAAAATACTCATCGCTGCTGAGCGTCAGGGCGGATGACGCCATTCCGCCATAGGTCATTTCGCCGGAAGTATATTCTTCGCGAAGCGGACGCCCGTTGATGTACACGATCCCGTCCAGGATCTGCACCGTCTCTCCCGGAAGGCCGATGATCCTCCGGATCGAAGTCGGATTCTGGCCTGAAGATGACGTGCCCTCCCGCCGGGACGTCTGGAACTGAACGATATCCCCCCTCCCCGGCCTAAGCAGAAGATAAGCAAGCTGGTTGACGCCAACCGTATCGGAGATGTTGATGGACGGACTCATCGCTCCGTTATCCACCTTCACGAAATAACAAAGAAACGGCGACAGAACAATCAGGAGCAGGCCAAGCACAGATAAAAACACCAGAAGACCGAAAAATCTCCCTCCCGGACGCTTTTTCCTTCTCCAGCTGAATTCTCCGTATTCCACTTCCCGCCTGTTTTCTGCCATCCCTCATCTCCGACGCAGGCCGGAAGACTCCGGCGAGCGTATCTGGCTCCTCTAAAAAAACCGGTAACTATTCAGCACCCCCATTGCTCAGAACACTTCGTGTTCTTCGCTGTGGGCGGACAGAGCGGTTTCACCGCTTGTCCGCCCCC
>CACXFW010000097.1 GCA_902767065.1 uncultured Lachnospiraceae bacterium
GGCGGACAAGCGGTGAAACCGCTCTGTCCGCCCACAGCGAAGAACACGAAGTGTTCTGAGCAATGGGGGTGCTGAATAGTTACATCGTAACTATATTCAGCACCCCCCGCTTACCCGGAACGCTTCGCGCTTTTCATTGTGGGCGGTCAGAGGTGCTCCGCACCTTGTCCGCCCCATGAATTCTCAATAATCGTCCGGTGAGTAAACTCTCCGTCCTGACAGCGGAAGATCCGATCCGGCAATCGCCGGATTTGAGAGTACATGGAAGAGTAGATTACCGGGAACAGGAAGCTTAAGAGTATGGTAGAAAATCAGCAGGCAAAACGGGAGCAGTCAGACGCGGGCACTTCCCGGAGAATTCCGAAAAGAGTGGCACAGGCCGTCATCGGTTCCCTGAAGGGCGGCGTGGTGCCCAGAATCGGCCTTCCCTATATTACGGTCGGACGCAGCAGGGAGATTGAGGCGCTGCTTGGCGATGTCGAAATCATTGGAGAAGGCGGCGCGTCTTTCCGCTTTATCGTGGGACGGTATGGAAGCGGCAAGAGCTTTCTTCTCCAGACGATCCGGAACAATGTGATGGACAGGGGATTCGTCGTGATGGACGCGGACCTGTCTCCGGAGCGCAGGCTGCAGGGAGTAAGAGGGCAGGGACTTGCGACCTACCGGGAACTGATCGGGAACCTTGCGACGAAAACGAAACCGGAGGGCGGCGCGCTTACCCTGGTGCTGGAGCGCTGGATCGGCGCGGTGCAGTCAGCCGTGATGGACGAGCATCAATCAGGCAGAGGGACGGAGAGTTCCTCTGAGCCGGGGCAGCCTGCAGGGGCGGAGCAATCGGCATTTGAACCCGGGCAGCCGGCATTTGACGCGGCGGTTGAGCGCCGGATCCGCGAAGTGATCCGCTCCCTGAGCGAGATGGTGCATGGATTTGACTTCGCCCGCCTGATTACGCTTTATTACCGCGGATATCTGGCCGATGACGATGAGACCAGGGCCCGTGTGGTCAAATGGTTCCGCGGCGAGTATATGACCCGCACCGAGGCGAAGAAGGAGCTCGGAGTCAATGCAATCATCACCGATGAGAACTGGTATGAATACCTGAAGCTGTTTGCGATGTTCTTCCGCCTGGCCGGATATAAAGGCATGCTGATCTTCATCGATGAGCTTGTGAATATCTACAAGATCCCGCAGTCGGTTGCGCGGAACAACAATTATGAGAAGATCCTGACCATGTACAACGATACCCTTCAGGGGAAGGCGGAGTACCTTGGCATTCTTATGAGCGGCACGCCGCAGTGCGTCGAGGACACGCGGCGCGGGATCTACAGCTATGAAGCGCTCCGGTCCAGACTGCAGGAGGGGAAGTTTTCGAAGGAGGGCTCGCGGGACCTCCTCTCGCCGGTGATCCGGCTGGAGCCGCTCTCCTCAGAGGAAATGATGGTGCTGTGCGAGAAGCTGTCTGACATGCATGCAGGGCTGTATGGCTATACCCGCACCATCAAAACCTCCGATCTGGTGACATTTATCCGGATCGAGTATGGGCGGATCGGCGCCGATACGCATATCACGCCGCGTGAGGTCATCCGGGACTTTATTGAGCTTCTTGATATTGTCTACCAGCATCCGGACACCGATGTGGCCCGTCTTCTGGACTCGGATGAATTCTCCTACGCCAGGTCCGGAGCGCTGGAAAATGAAGAAGTGAGCGAGGAGTACGCGGACTTTATTCTGTGATCCGTATCGCAGAGCCGGGGACAACAGCACTTTTGGCCCCGGCGTCATGATACAGGACAAAGGGATCAGATCCGGCCGCCTGAAGCAGCCTGTGGCGCAAGATATGTCAGGAAGAGTGTGATCTCAATCGTGGAAGGTTTACCGGCTGCCGAAAGAAGAGACGATGAGCATGGATATTTTTTCCAGGTATTCCCCTTTTATCCAGGATTTCATCTATAAGAATCGATGGGAGAATCTGCGCGCTGTCCAGGTGGCGGCGGGCGACGCGATCTTCCATACAACACAGAATGTGCTTCTGTGCGCGTCTACGGCTTCCGGAAAAACGGAAGCTGCATTTTTTCCGATTCTGACAGAATTCACGGAGGATCCTCCGGCGTCGGTTGGGTGCCTCTATATCGCGCCTCTGAAGGCATTGATCAATGATCAGTTCCTCCGGTTAAATGACCTGTGCGAAGAGGGCGGGATCCCGGTCTGGCACTGGCATGGCGACGTGTCTGCTTCCCATAAACGGAAGCTTTTGAAGAAGCCTTCCGGCATCCTGCAGATCACGCCGGAGTCTCTGGAGGCACTGCTGATGCACAAGCATGGGGAAGTGCCGGGACTGTTCGGCGATCTTCGATATGTTGTGATTGATGAGATCCATTCCCTGCTGAGGGGAGACCGTGGCGGACAGTGTATGTGCCTGATCCAGAGACTGAGCCGGATGGCGGGGGTCAATCCCCGCAGAATCGGCCTGTCCGCGACGATCGGGGATCCGGAGGAAGCAGGCCGGTTCCTCTCGGAAGGGAGCGGAAGGGGATGCGTGATCCCGCAGATTCAGGCCAGAGGAATCAGGTGGCGGCTGTCCATGGAGCATTTCTACAACACCTTTCCGCAGGCCGCGGATTTCGTCGAGAACCCGGAGAAGTCAGCCTGGATGGGAGGCGTGCCATCCGCGTCCGGCCGAGCGCTGAGTGGTGTGTCATCCGAATCAGGCCGAGCGCTGAGCGATGGGCCATCCGTGTCCGGCCGAGCGCAGGGCGGTGTGCCATCCGAATCAGGCCGAGCGCTGAGCGATGGGCCATCCGAATCAGGCCGCGCGCTGAGTGGTGTGTCATCCGAATCCGTCCTGCCGGATCATCTGCCTCCCGCCGAAACTGCTCTTGATTCCGTATCCCTGGTTGAAAATACGCCGGGAAGCCGCAGGGCAACCGACAAGGCGCCTTTTGCCGCGGATCCCGGAATAGGGTACATCTTCGAACACACGAGAGGAAAGAAATGCCTCGTGTTCAGCAATTCCCGCGAGGAATGCGAGGAGGTCACCACGACGCTGCGCGCGTACTGCGAAGCAAACCATGAGCCGGACCGGTTTCTCATTCATCACGGAAATCTCTCCGTCTCATTCCGCGAGACCGCGGAGGATGAGATGCGCGACGAGGACAGCGCCCTGACGACCTGCACCACTTCAACGCTGGAGCTGGGGATCGACATCGGAAAGCTCGAGCGCGCGTTCCAGATCGACGCGCCGTTTACGGTCTCGTCGTTTCTCCAGAGAATGGGAAGGACCGGACGGCGGGGCGAGCCCTGTGAGATGTGGTTTGTGATGCGTGAGGAACACGCTGAGCCCCGGGACCTGCTTCCGGATAAGGTGCCGTGGAGACTGCTGCAGGGGATCGCGCTTGTGCAGCTCTACCTCGAGGAGCGATGGGTCGAACCGCCCCGCAGGGGCAGGATGCCCTTCAGCCTTCTCTATCACCAGACGATGAGCACCCTGGCAGGAAGCGGGGAAATGTCCCCGGCAGAGCTTGCCTCGCGGGTGCTGACGCTCGCACCGTTCAAACGGATCACAAGGGAAGACTTCCGGGTTCTTCTGAATGACCTGATCGGCAAGGATCATATTCAGAAGACGGAGAACGGCGGCCTGATTGTCGGACTGGCGGGGGAGAGGATTACGGGCTCCTTCAAGTTCTACGCGGTTTTTCAGGAAAATGAAGAATACAGCGTCCGATGCGAGTCGCAGGAGATCGGGACGATCGTGAAGCCGCCCCCCATCGGGGACAGGATTGCGATCGCCGGGCATGTCTGGGTGGTCGAGGAGGTCGACCGCACGCATCACCAGGTCTACTGCCACATGGTGAAAGGACGCGTCCCGGCGTATTTCGGCGATGAGCCGGGAGACATCCATACCAGGATCCTGGAAAAAATGCGGGATGTCCTGACAGACACGAAGACGTATCCGTATCTTCTGAAAAATGCGCTTGCGCGCCTTGACACTGCCCGCGCCGACAGTGCCCACAGCGGAATCGGGTACCGCCCGCTGGTGTGTCTGGGAGGAAGCATGTACTGCCTGACGCCCTGGCTCGGCAGTTATTCGTTTCTCGCGCTCGAGCGGTTTCTGCGGATCCGCTGCGCGAAAAGGCTGGGGCTGAAGGGCTTCAACTCTGTACGCCCCTATTTCATCCAGTTTACGATGGGAGTCAGTCCCGTGGAATTTATCAGGATCATCCAGGAGGAAGCGCAGGCCGGAATCGATCCGATGGAGCTGCTCTACCCGAACGAGGTGCCGGTCTTCGACAAGTATGACGATATCCTGAACGCTGATCTGGTGCGCAAAGGATTTGCCCTGGGAGTTCTTGATGTGGAGGAAATGAAAGAGCGTGTCCTCGAATGGACCGTGCAGCAGGTGGAAGGATTGTGAGAGCGCGTAGCGCGGAACAATCCGTAATCGACTTTTGGCGGGTTTATCATTACATGATTACAGCGCCAACACCCTTTTCCTCCACCGCAGGCCGTAACAAACCACCTTATGAGCGGTGTGACATTCATCTTTCCGTTTCCGGGAATTCATGGTATGTTTGTTATAGATGGAAACGTTACTATTCACAGCCCTTCCACCCACAGACCTCAGACCATCCGTGCTTCGCATGTATGCCGCGTCTTACGACGCTCCTGTCTGAGGTTGTGGGGAAGTTCCCGCTCCACGGGCCTGATCCGGGTTTTGTACTGCCGCTTACAGGCAAGCCTGACGCGTCAGATACAAAGACTCAGATCGGCCGTGAATAGTAACCATGGAAACCGACATTTACGAAAGATAGAATTGACAGGAGGAGCAGGCAATGATTGATTATTCGGAAGGTTCAGGGAAGCTGTATCATATTCAGGTCGCGCCTGGCGAGGTGGGAAAATATGTCATTCTGCCGGGAGATCCGAAACGCTGTCAGAAGATCGCGGAGTATTTTGATGATCCGGTCCTGGTCGCGGACAACCGGGAATATACGACCTACACCGGGACGCTGGACGGCGTGAAGGTTTCCGTAACCTCAACCGGAATTGGCGGACCGTCTGCTGCAATTGCGATGGAAGAGCTGAAACGGTGCGGCGCGGATACCTTTCTGAGAGTCGGAACCTGCGGCGGAATGCAGCTTGAGGTGTGCGGCGGCGACCTTGTGATCGCGACGGGGGCGATCCGCGCGGAAGGAACCAGCAGGGAATACGCGCCGATCGAGTATCCGGCGGTTGCGGATTACAACGTCATCACCGCGATGAAGCAGGCGGCGGACAGCCTTGGCTGCACCTCCCATCTGGGCGTCGTGCAGTGCAAGGACTCCTTCTACGGGCAGCATGAGCCGGAGGTCAAGCCGGTGGGCTATGAACTTCTGAACAAATGGGACGCGTGGATCAGGTGCGGCTGCCTTGCCTCGGAAATGGAATCGGCGGCGCTGTATATCGTCGGAGCATGCCTCGGGGTTCGTGTAGGGACGGTTCTTCTGACCATCGCAAACCAGGAGAGGGCGAAGGCCGGGCTGAGCAATGAGCAGGTTCATGATACTTCGAAGGCTATCCAGACCGCCATTGAAGCGATCCGGATCCTGATCAGGCAGGATTCCTGAGGCATGCGTACAGGCATTTTTCCCGGCGACAGGTGAGCCGGATCCCTTTTGAAAGTACGAGTCTTGAGGGACGAAGCAGTTTCGATTACGGGACCTGAATCTGAACGGAGATTGTCAGGAAGATACTGTCGTTTATAGAGGCGAACGGATTAGGAGCCATTAACAGGAATGGAACAGAATAGATTAAGTCGTGACAGCATCGGGAAACTGTGTGAAATGGCACTCGGCATGAGGAGCAGAAGCTACGCTCCGTATTCACATTTTCGCGTCGGAGCCGCGCTTCTGGCAAAAGACGGACGGATCTTTACAGGCTGCAATGTGGAAAACGCGGGATTTCCCGCGGGATGCTGTGCGGAGAAGACTGCCTTTGCGCAGGCAGTCAGCGAGGGCGCAAGGGAATTTACGGCGATCGCGATCAGCGGAGGACCGGAGGATGGAGCACTGCAGTACTGCCCTCCATGCGGCGTCTGCCGGCAGTTCATGTCAGAATTCTGCAGGGGAGATTTCCTCATTATCCTGACAAAGACGCCTGACGATTACGAGGTACATACGCTGGATGAACTGATGCCGATGCGGTTTACACCGAAGAACCTGCTGTAATCACGAAGCACGGTGAAATGAAAATGGAGAAAACAGATGGAATCTCTTGCGAAAATGATTGACCATACGCTTCTGAAAGCGAATGCCACGAGCACCGACATCCGGAGGATCTGCGCCGAGGCGCGGGAGCATGGGTTTGCCTCTGTCTGTGTCAACAGCTGCCATGCAAAGCTGGTGACGCAGGAGCTTGCGGGAAGCGGTGTGAAGACCTGCTGTGTCGTCGGCTTCCCGCTTGGCGCGATGTCTTCGGAAGCGAAGGCATTTGAGGCGGAATGCGCCGTGAGCCAGGGCGCTTCCGAGATTGATATGGTGATCAATGTGGGCGCCCTGAAGGAAGGAAATGACACGTATGTCCTTGACGACATCCGGTCGGTTGTGGAGGCTGCAAAGCCGGCGATTGTAAAGGTGATCATCGAGACCTGCCTGCTGACGGATGAGGAGAAGGTAAGAGCCTGCGCGCTGAGCGAGAAGGCAGGCGCCGCATTTGTCAAGACCTCCACCGGGTTTTCGACCGGAGGAGCCAACGTGCATGATGTCGCACTCATGAGGAAGACGGTCGGGGAAAGACTCGGCGTGAAAGCATCCGGCGGGATTCATACGCCTCAGGAGGCAAAGGCACTGATCGACGCCGGAGCCTGCCGGATCGGGGCAAGCAACGGAGTCGCGCTGCTTTGTTCCTGATGCGGCTTTCGGCGGGACAGCTAGTACACCGAATATTAAGTAACTATTCAGCACCCCCATTGCTCAGAACACTTCGTGTTCTTCGCTAAATGAATTATTCGGTGTACTGGAAACGGTGGAAATACTGACGTTTATGGACGAGAGGGATAACTGAGAGATGCATCAAATCAAAGTATGGGCGCACCGGGGAGCCTCCGCCTACGCACCGGAAAATACGATGGAGGCTTATTTCCTCGCGAATCAGTATGGTGCGGACGGCATCGAACTGGATGTCCAGCTGTCGAGGGACGGGGAGCTTGTTGTCATCCATGATGAAAAGATCAACCGGACCTCGGACGGGAAGGGACTCGTGCGCACCCTCACGCTGAAGCAGCTTCGCTCCTACAACTATAACCGGACCAGGCCGGAGCATATTCACGCAGACATTCCGACTCTTAGGGAAGTGCTTCTCTATGTACGCGACAATACACAGATGACCGTAAACATTGAGCTGAAGAATGGCGTGTTCTTCTATCCCGGTCTCGAGGAGAAAACGGTGGAGCTGGTAAGGAAGCTCGGCATGCAGGACCGGATTATCTATTCATCCTTCAACCATTATTCGATCCGGAAGATCCGCCAGATTGAGCCGAAGGCCAGGTGCGGACTTTTGTATTCGGGCGGATTTATCGGCGTGCCGAAGTATGCGGCGAACCTTGGCGTGAATGCGCTCCATCCGGCCTGGTACTGCCTTCAGTATCCGGATTATCTGGAGGACTGCCGTAAGTACCATCTGGATCTGAATGTCTGGACGGTAAATGAGGAAGACATGATGCTTCAGCTGTGCAAGGCGGGCGTCAATGCGCTCATTACCAACTATCCGGACAAGGCTGTGCGGATCCGCGATGAGTATGAGCGCAATAACGGCATGAACCGGACGTGAGATCCGGATTCATAAGGGGAGAATGGAAATGAGATCACACAGGAAAGCGGCGGCCGGTCTGACGGCGGCCCTTCTTGCGGGCAGCCTGTGTGTGCGGGCCGGGGCAGTCACGGTGGACTGGGATGATCTGACGGACGCGCAGCAGGAACAGGCCTATCATCAGCTGGAGGCGGAGAACCAGGCGCTGAGAGAGCAGCTTGCACAGCTTCAGGGCCCGGAGGGAAGCTCTTCCACAGGCTATGCTGCGGATTCCGGCACAGGGGAGGGAACTGCCGCCGACACTGGAAACAGGGACAGCACCGTGCCGGGGGACGGAACCGCAGAAGGTATCGGTGCTGAGGGAACTGCCGCCGATGAGCATCCCGCCGTGCAGGGACAGCTGAAAACCACGGAAGAATTTCTGGCAGATCTGGCTGCTTCGTTCAATGCCCGGCAGGAAGCGGCGCGCGCACATACGAATGAAGAAGTCAGCGCCATGAGCGAGGCGGATATGTGGAACTTCCGGTTTGCCTGTACCGAAGTGGAACGAAGCTTCTACGAGGCCTACCATAAGGCGCAGTTTGACGACCTCAACATCCTCTACCTGTGTTCGGAATACTGCCTTGGCCTGGAGAAGCAGTTCCAGGCGGAGGAGATCTGGAACACACAGGGAGATTCAGAGGAGGCAAACCGGCTTTACACGGCGGGTTATTATAACCGCGCGTATGCGCTGGTGGAGCTGTGTGAGTACTACGGACTGGACCTGGCAAAGGAATACGAGAACCTGAAAAACGCGGTTGTCCAGATGGATTCGCTGAGCGCCGATGAGACGAGAAATGCCTCCGTGGATCCCGCAAAGATCACACAGGTGCAGGAGCTTCTGAACAGCCTGGGATTTCTGTGCGGGACACCGGACGGAATCTGCGGCAGGCAGACCGTAAGCTGCATCGAACGTTTTCAGAACATGTACGGCTATGAGCCCGCGGACGGGATCATAGACGATGAGCTGATTGCGCAGCTGACGGATCAGCTTACGCGAAGACAGGGATGAAAGACAAGTATTGACAGTATTGATGAAGGAACCGCTATTATGAAAATCCTGGCAATCATCGTTTTTATTGCAATGTATGTGCTGATGACAATGTTTCTGTCAAAGCGCATTTTCATCGTATTCGCGGCGGCGGCCATTTTCCTGATCACCGGTATCCTGCCGCTTTCGAGCGTCTTCGGGGCGATCAACTGGAATGTCCTTCTGATGATCGCCGGAACCATGATTCTGGTGGAGTTTTTCATCCGGTCGAAGATGCCCAACATGATTGCCGATCTCCTTCTGGACAAGGCAGGCACGGTCAAATGGGTCATTATCCTGATGTCCCTGTTTTCCGGATTTATTTCCGCGTTCATGGATAATGTGGCAACGGTCCTGATGGTTGCGCCGGTCGGAATCGCGATCTGCAAAAAGCTGAAGATCTCTCCGGTGCCGATGATCCTTTCGATCGCGGTATCTTCCAACCTGCAGGGCGCGGCGACGCTCGTTGGCGATACGACCTCGATCATGCTCGGCGCCTACGCGAATATGGACTTCATGTCATTTTTCTGGATGAATGGAAGGCCTGGCATCTTCTTCGCGGTGGAGCTCGGCGCGGTGATGACGGTGCCGGTCATGCTGATCCTGTTCCGGAAGCACAATCAGAAAGTGCAGGCGCAGGAGCGCACGAAGGTGGAGGATTATGTCCCGACCTGTCTTCTGCTGCTGATGGTGGTCCTGCTGATCGGAGCCTCCTTCCTGCCGGATAAGCCGGAGGTGACAAATGGATTGATCTGCTGCAGCATCGCTGCGGTTGCGGTGATCCGTGACCTGATTCAGACGCACAAAACCGAGGGCGCCGTGCGCGCCGTCAAGGCGGTTGACTATGAGACGCTTCTGCTCCTTCTGGGGCTCTTCCTGGTGATCCAGGGCATCACGGAAGCCGGCATCATCGATGATGTCGCGAGTGCGATTGCCTCAGTGGGCGGAAAAAATATGTTCTTGCTCTATACGATTATTGTCTGGGTGTCCGTTCTGGCATCTGCCTTTATCGACAATATTCCTTATGTCGCAACCATGCTTCCGGTCATCCGCGGCATCACCGGGGCGCTGGGCGTGGAGCCGTACCTGCTGTACTTCGGCCTTCTGACCGGAGCGACGCTTGGCGGGAACCTGACTCCGATCGGGGCTTCCGCGAACATTACCGCGACGGGACTTCTGAAGAAGGAAGGGTATGTAACCTCCTTCAAGGACTTTATGAAGATCGGCGTCCCCTTCACTCTCACAGCAGTGCTGTGCGGGTATCTCTTCATCTGGTTTGTCTGGCACTGAGCCGGAATCCTGATGGTCACCGGTTCAGTCAGCGGGCTTTGTCATGGTTTCTTCAGGCGCGGCCCACAGAGCAAGGTCCGTGGAATAGTTTCCGTCATCGATCCAGCGCCGGGTGAGCGATTCGTCTGAGTATAGCTCATAGCCTTCCGGCAGTGTGATGGAAACCGGATCCCCCTTCAGTACGGTGAGCGGGTATACCTTCTCGTCCTTCGTGCCGGGATCGAGCGTGAGGGTGACCGTCCTAAGGTACTCCGGCGCCCATACAAAGTCCGGCATCATGTGGCGCAGCAGTCCTTCATAGCCCGCCTCGACAAACGGCGTCATTCCTGTGTCATAGGAAAATGACACGCGCTCCACGTCTGTTACGCTACCTGCATTATCGTGTAAGCTGATCTGGAGAAGCATGACATCGAGTGTCACCGGATCCAGAAGATAGAGACAGGAATAGAACGCATCTTCTTTGGGATCGTCCAGTCCAAGATGCAGGGCAGAGTCCTTCGCCAGCTGCGTGATGACATACAAAGCTTCAGGCGTTGTGCGGATCTTCAGGAGGAGTTCCCCGCGGGTATTTTCGTCCAGTGTCACGGGGGCGGATGCCGGATCACGGTAAGGAAGCCCGGATGCGTTCAGAAAGCAGATAAACCGCATCGAGTTCATGTAATCTTCCACACAGCTGTTTCCATCGTAGATCAGAAGACGCAGCTCTTCCAGCCCCGGCGTCCAGTCATCCGAATAATAGACGAGCGGGTCCAGGTAAGAGCAGCTGAATTCCTTCCACATCCCTGCATCCGCATCATACCGGTGAAACAAGGCAGAGACGTTCTCATGCCGTTCCCACAGCATTTCCGGAGAGTTCGCCTCACAGATCTCCTCCATCCATTTCCTGCGGTCAGCACTCGTCAGGCCGGCAGCTTCCCCCACAGGCTCATTTTTCACAAGATCGTCCACAATCCCGGCGGGAATCTCATAGATCATCTCTGTTTCCACCAAAGAACCATCCTCCGATTCCGTCAGGCTCTCCATGTCAGATAGCGCGAATCCGGTCAGATCAGGGACAATCACGTCGGATGCACTGTCGGACGGATCCGGTACAGAAGCTGTTTCGGGAGCCTTGTCAGGAGCCGTTTCGGGAACTTCTTCAGGAGCCTCATCGGGAGCCTTGTCAGAAGCCGCTTCGGGAACTTCTTCAGGAGCCTCACCGGGAGCTGATTCAGAAGCCGCTTCGGGAGCCGTTTCCCCCGGAAGCTTCTGCGCGGCAGGAACAGCTGATGGGACAATCATTGTCAGAGCAAGCGTAAATGTGATGAACAAAAACCGGTTTCGCATTGGATGATCCTCCATGATCAAAACGTATGGAAGTAAGTCTGCCAGGCGGCGGGGCAGTGAACTGTAACGAAGGGCCGCAGGCGCAGGGCTGGCCGGGGTGTGACCAGTAACACGGAGGGATGTCTGGCCGGCGGGCAACAATCTTCAGAAAGTGTATCACATCCTGGCAAAAACGGGTATAATGGAGCAATAGGCGGTCTCACGTAACTGCCCGGTCGTTACAGGCCACACCCCGCCAGCCTCCTGCGGCGGACACAGGGATCCTTCGTTTCGACCCCCAAAAGTCTACACTCAGGATCCCTGTGTCCGCCTTGGGACTTGACCGGGGTGTGACCTGCAGCGACCGGTCTGCCGGCCGGAAATGCGAGACCAACGAATGTAATTGTTCAGTAACAGAGCATGGAGGATCGGATGAAAGAGATCAGGACTGTAGACGCGGCGGGACATGTGCTCTGCCATGATATGACGCAGATCATCCCCGGCTCGTACAAGGGCCCCAGATTCCGGAAGGGGCATGTCGTGACTGAGGAGGATATTCCTGTTCTGCTCAGCATGGGCAAGGAATCTCTCTATGTCTGGGAGAAAACGGAAGGGATGCTGCATGAGGACGAAGCGGCAGCCATTCTGCGCGACCTCGCGATGGGACCGCATATGACAGCCGGTGAGCCTTCCGAGGGCAAGATCAATCTGAAGGCGGAATGCGATGGCCTGCTCAAGGTCAATTCCGCCGCGCTGCGCGTGATCAATTCCACTCCGCAGATGATGATCGCGACGCGGTTTGGAGATACAAAGGTCAGGGCGGGAGACCTGCTTGCGGGAACCCGTATCATTCCTCTCATCATTGAGAAAGAGAAAATGGATGACCTGGTCCGCCGGACGCATGAGATGACGGGAGGAGCGCCGGTCCTGGAGCTGAAGCCTTTTGTGCATAAAAAGGTGGGGATTGTTACCACGGGATCAGAAGTATATCATGGCAGGATTGAGGACAGGTTTACACCGGCGCTGATCAGGAAGCTGGAAGAATATGATACGGAACTGGTCGGGCACGAAATGACCGATGACCGCGCTGATATGACGACGGGGGCGATCCTGTCCCTTCTTGACGCCGGAGCCCAGGTGGTTCTGTGTACCGGCGGCATGAGTGTGGATCCGGATGACCGCACTCCGCTGGCGATCCGCAATACCGGTGCGCGGATTGTGACCTACGGCGCCCCGGTGCTTCCGGGAGCCATGTTCCTTATCTCCTATCTTCCCGGAAAGGAAGACGCGCAGGGACCGGACAGAGTAATCTGCGGCCTTCCCGGGTGTGTGATGTACGCAAAGCGTACGATCTTTGACCTCCTGCTTCCGAGGATCATGGCGGATGACCCGGTCAGTGCGGATCAGATCAGCGCATTGGGAGAGGGAGGCCTGTGCCTTGGATGTGACACCTGTACATATCCCAACTGCGGGTTCGGGAAAGGGCGGTTATGACTAAGGAGCTGGAATTTACGCATTTTGACAAGGAAGGAAACGCGGTGATGGTCGATGTCACTCAGAAGGACATCACAAGCCGGATGGCGGCTGCCGAAGGATGGATCCGCGTAAGCCGCGTGTGCTTTGGAAAGATCATGGAAGGGGGCGTCGAAAAGGGAGATGTGCTTGGCTGTGCCCGGATTGCCGGGATCATGGGAGCAAAGCAGACCTCTTCCCTGATCCCGCTGTGCCATATTCTGAATCTGACGAAGGCTTCCGTCGACTTCGAACCTGACCCGGACCAAAGCAGGATCCGGGCTGTGTGCACTGTCCGCTGCACGGGAAGAACCGGAGTGGAGATGGAAGCGCTGACCGGCGTATCCATCGCTCTTCTGACAATCTATGATATGTGCAAAGCGGTGGATAAGCGCATGGAGATCAGCGGAATCCGGCTTCTCCACAAAGAAGGCGGGAAGTCCGGCGTATTTGACGCGGATGATTACAAGGATGTGGATCAGCGCTCAAAAAGGACGGCCGGAGAAGCCCTGGCCGAAAGAACGAGACGGTGAATCCCGGAGGGATCACTGCCAGGAAGAAAGATGGAGTAACAGAAAATGAACATACTGACAGATCTGATCCGGAATCCGGTGTTTCTATCAGCGGGCGGAGCATGGCTTGTAGCACAGGTTACAAAGATTATCTTTGAGTCAATCCGGTACGGATTCCATGCAAAGCGTCTGGCAGGCGGGGGCGGGATGCCGAGCTCCCACTCGGCGACAGTCACAGGACTGGCCGTCGGATGCCTGATCAGCTGCACGGCGGCAAGTCCGGAATTTGCCATTTCCCTGTTCTTTGCGATGGTCGTCATATACGATGCGATGGGCGTCAGGTATGAGACCGGGAAGCAGGCGAAGATCCTGAACGCGATGCGGGAGAGGGAGATCCGCGAGGGAAAGGAGCCTCTGTTTGATACGCTGCTCGATGAGAAAATGGGACATACACTCCCTGAGGTCATCGTCGGCATCCTGATCGGAGGCGCGGTTGCACTGCTCATGTGCCTGTGGGCAGCCCCGCTGATCGACAGCGCGCTTAGCGCCGCGGGAATGTAAAGAGGATGATAATGAGTTACTATTCACAGCCTGTCTGCCTATGAAGATGGATGCGTCATGCTTGCATGTAAGCAGCCATCTTCATAGGCAGGCAAGGCCTGCGAA
>CACXFW010000098.1 GCA_902767065.1 uncultured Lachnospiraceae bacterium
ATGGACGAACCCCATCATGGATAAACAGAATCTTCCAATTGCATTTTTTGACTCCGGGGTCGGAGGAATCAGCGTCCTCAGGGAAGCGGTCAGACTGCTTCCGAATGAGGATTACCTGTTTTTCGGGGATTCCGCCAATGCTCCTTACGGAACCCGTTCCAGGCAGGAGATTCTGGATCTGACGCTCGTACACGCAAAAAGATTATATCTTCGCGGGATCAAGGCGCTGGTGATCGCCTGCAATACCGCCACGAGCGCCGCGATCATCGATCTGAGGAAGATCTACACGGACATTCCGGTGATCGGAATCGAACCTGCGCTGAAGCCTGCGGCCCTGATGAGCGCTCATCCGACCGTCATAGTCATGGCGACCCCCCTGACCGTCAGGGAGAAGAAGTTCCATGACCTGCTCGGCCACTATGCCCGGAAGGCGGATGTGATTGCTCTCGGATGTCCGGGACTGATGGAATACGTGGAAAACGGGTCCGCAGACGGACCCGAAGTAACCTCGTATCTGACAAAGCTTCTCACCCCTTATCTTTCATCCCGCCATGTGGACGCAATCGTCCTGGGCTGTACGCATTACCCGTTTGTGGCGCCGGTCATCCGCCGGATAGCCGGTGAGAAGGTCCGGATCTTCGACGGTGGAAACGGAACGGCAAGAGAACTCAGGAGGCGTCTTGCAGCCGAAAACCTTCTGAATCCTTCTTCTGCCCGGGGAACTGTCACCTTCGAAAACAGTCTTCCGGAGAAAATAAGCCTGTCGCGCGCGCTTCTGGAAAGCTCTTCAGGCATGCAGCCAGGGGAATAATCCCAGACTGTCCCCCCGTGGAAAAGACCTGTCAGACGGGTGGCTGATGGAAGGCCGGCTCCTGATTGTAGGGAACCACTTCGCACACAGTCAGCACCCGTCCCCTGACATGATACCGGATATCCCAGCCCGCAAACGCGGTTCCATATCTTCGCGCCGGATCATTCTGATACGCCGGTCTCGGGTCCTCCTGAAGGATCCTGACCGCAGACCGCCTCTTCTCTTCCGGAAGCTTCGACAAAAGATCATCCGGGAACACCACCTCAAGCCGGTAATCCTTCACGTGGTCCGCAAATCCGCTCACCGCCTCAGGACGGCAGTCCGTATACCGGATATAGGGCTTGATGTCCAGAATCGGAGTATGGTCTCTCAGGTCCGCCCCGAGGACATGCAGGATGGGCCCCTCCTTCGGGCTCATCTCAACAGATTCCAGCCGGACTAAGGACAATCCGATCGGGTTGGGACGAAATGGCGATCTCGTCGCAAAGACCCCTTTATGGATCTTCCCGCCCAGTCTTGGCGGAATGACCGTCGGCGACCATCCCGCCTTCCGGTTCCCGGAAAACTCCCAGAGAATCCAGATGTGGGAAAACTCTTCCAGTCCCATGATGCAGTTCGGATCACGGAACTCCTTCTCAAATACAATCTCCGCCTTCAGCTCTTCTATGATCCCGCTCTGACGCGGGATTCCGAACTTCTCCGGAAAGTCACTCCTGATCCATGCGACCGGTCTGACATATCCCGGCTTTTCCGTGTTCTGACCTGTCATATCTGCTTTGTTCCTCACCACCAGGCATCTGCCTGTGCGTATCCGGCTCCTCTATAAACAACCGTTTATTCCTGACAATACCCGTTCGGATTCAGGTCCCCATGCGAAATGTGGGAGCTTCCTGTGGGATGATGCCGCGAAAAGGCGCCCGCCCTAACCCCCCGCGCCTTAAGACTGGCGCGGTGAAGTTCTGATCTTCCCATGCTGCTTCTCTTACGACAGTCTCTTCACCCTTGACCAGGCCGGAGACACACCAAACCAGACTCTGCTCTGGCCGGAACGCACGCTTACGGTTACTTTCGCATGCCTGCGGGGATTTCTGGCATAATAATTCGGATACGGGTTAAACGTTTTGGTGTAGGTTTTCTTATTTCCCGGCAGCCATACGGTACTGCTCCATGTCCCGTTTGAACAGTACAGGAAGATCCCTGCCGTCCGGGGCTTTTTCTTCAGCTTTACCGTCACTTTGATCTTGCAGGTATAGAACTTCTCCGTGTACAGATACACGCCTGTATAGTATCCGTAATGCCTCACCTTCCGGTACCTGACATTAACCGCCTTCGCCGTGACAGATTTCACGGAAGGAGCCGAAGCCATCCCGGTACGGATCGTAGTCGTATTGAGATACGTTCCGTCCCCCACATAGCCAATCCTTGTCCGGTAGACGGTGTTGGGCTTCAGTCCGCTGATTTCAAAGCCCTGCTGCGTGGCAAGCTTGATAAAATTCGCGCTCATATAGCCGGTACGCGTCCAATGGGCACCGTTATCCGGGCTGTACTCGAGAAAGAGCTTTCTGTTGGATCCGTAGATGGTCATGCCTCCTGTATTCTCGAAAGCAGCGTTATACGGGTAATAATTAAAATAGGTGGAATAAACTTCAAACACTCCATTGTATGTCGGCGTCGCGGCAGGAAGCTTCTTATTCCCCAGGAGCAAAGAACTGCCGTCGGCACTGTACGCTTCCTGTGCATCCTCCCCTGCCTTAAGGCTCCCGTAATACTTCAGATTCTCATATTCTGCGTCGCTGAGCAACGTCTCGCTTCCATCGTCATTGACCAGATACGCCTTCGTCTTTTCAGACGGATTCCCCTTTGCAGATACGCCTGCCGGCATCAATGCCATCATGCCCCCCAGGGTCAGCAACACAAGAATCACCCTTCTGAATGTCTTTACGCCCTTCCTGTGATTCATCTCAAACCTCCCTTCATCCCGTCATCCGAATCTGTATCCTGCAAATCCTGTCATCAGCATAGCAGATTTCTCTTCTTTCGAAAACACCTTCCTGCTCAATAACACCTAAGGCAGGCCGGAATGATACTGTTCACTGCCCCGCCGCCCTGTGCCTGTAAAGCCGGCATCAGAATCTGGCCCGCTCAAAGCACAGGCCATTCCGGACAGCGGATGGTCGGGAGGAGCCAGATCCCGTTCGAAAGTACGAGTCTTGAGAGACGAAGTAGTTTCGATTACGGGATCGGCATCCGAACGGATATTGTCAG
>CACXFW010000099.1 GCA_902767065.1 uncultured Lachnospiraceae bacterium
AGCAATGGGGGTGCTGAATAGTTACGTTTATTATAGCACTGCTTTGGTGTTACGCAGATCATACCGCTTTCATTTTTGCCATAAAAGCGTCTTCTGAAAAACAGTGCTATATCCGGTTAAACAGCACATTATTCTCCGGCCTTTTCAGCCTTTTCGGCCCAGGTGTTGTCTACAATCTCCTGAAAATCCACATGCTCTTCCAGCTCTCCGGCTTCCTGCATCACATTCTGCAGACGGTCAAAAGCTTCCGGCTGCATGCACAGGCTGCTGTTCCACGCGTCAATGTCTTTATAGCGCTGCACGACATTGGTCAGGACCTCAGCAGATGTTCCGGGAAACAAGGAAATCCGGCTTCAGCGTAAAGAATTCTGACCCTTTAGAGTATGATACTCCCGGTCAGGGATGAACCGTTCAAATATCCCAAGTCCGCCCTCCCGGTCTACAACATCGAGGTCATCCTGGTTCCGGATGATCCAGTTCACCTGCTTTACGCCGAGGCGATGGCTGAGGCGGATAAATACATTCCGTCTGTCACAGAATTTGCTTGCGATAAAATCCGGTCTTGAAAGAATATCCGGAGCAACGCTCCACATGCCAAATGTCAGCAGATGTCCCCACTGTCTCACGGCTTCCCGGCTTTTCATGAAGTTCTCGGTGAGCTGTCCGCGAATCACATCCGGGCGGTGCAGGCGAAACCAGAACACGACCCTTGGATCAAAGCACTCGATGCAGTAATTCAGCGTAGGATATCTGTCGATCGTCTCCATCACACTCTGGCATAAGGCCTGGACATTTCCTTCTGCCTTTAACTCGATGATTAACGGAAGGGTGAGCGCGATGTCCTCCCGCCGGTCTCTAAAGGCCGCCTTGTCACTGGTGTACAGAATGAGCACTTCTTCCAGAAGCGGAATCGGGGATGTGGTATCCAGCAGGCGAAGGCGGGAAAGCTCCGGCCAGGTCATTTGTTCAATCTGGCAGTCGACGCCGGTCATGCGCACAAGGTTCGTATCGTGAAAGACCACAAGCCTTCCGTCCTTTGTCAGATGAACGTCCAGCTCTGAACCGAAGCCATGCCGGACCGCCGCGCGGAATGCCTTCATGCTGTTTTCCGGAATAATCTTTTTCCCTTCCTCTTTCCAGCGCCGGATGTCCTCCTTCCACAGTGGCTGGCTGCAGCAGGTCCTTGGCTTTGCCGAAGAAGGGCGAACTGCTTTGCCGGCTGCATCCGGCGAAAGGAGCAATTCCGGTTTTCCGGACGCTGACTTAGGCTGGTGGAACAGGCCCCGGTGCGCATACCGGAAGCTTTGCAGGTTTTCCCAGCGATTGGTTTTCGCTCTTCTATCCTCTTTCCGTCTGCCTGCTTTTGCTTTGGCTGCCTTCGCCTTGTCTGTCTTTCCTTTTTCTGTTTTTACCTCACCGGCTTTTGCTTCACCTGTTCTTACTTCGTTTGTTTTTGCTTCGCCTGCTTTCACTTTTCCTGCTCCTGCTTCGTTCCGCATCATTCTTCTTTCGCTCAGTCCTGCTTCACCAGCATCCTCATGGCATTCAAAATGCACAGGATCAGGACTCCGACATCCCCAAAGATGGCGATCCACATATTTGCGATCCCGAACACGCTCAGCAGCAGGATCAGAATCTTAACCGCGATTGCAAAACAGATATTCGCGTGAATGATGCCCATCGTCCTGCGCGCGATCCGGACCGTATCGGAGATCTTTCTCACATCGTCATCCATCAATACGATATCCGCAGCCTCTATCGCGGCATCGGATCCGATCACACCCATGGCAATTCCAACGTCTGCGCGCATCAGGACCGGTGCATCATTGATTCCGTCTCCGACAAATGCAAGGGTATCTTTCCCGTGCTGTTCATTGATCAGCTTCTCCACTCTCTCAACCTTGTCCGCGGGAAGAAGCTGCGCATAGACCTGATCCACACCGGCTTCGCGCGCAATCGCCTCCGCAGCTGCCTTGTTGTCGCCGGTCAGCATCACCGTCTGGCGAACGCCCGAGTCCTTCAGGCTGCGCAGAGCCTCCGGCACCCCTTCCTTGATGGAGTCGGAGATCACGATCTCACCCGCAAACGCGCCGTCGCACGCCACGTACACGATGGTCCCGGCCCGTTCAGCGCTCCCGTCAGTGGCTGCATTCCCCGGAAGCGCAATCTTGTACTTTCGCATGAGCTTGTCATTTCCGGCGAGAATCTGCCTGCCATCCACCAGCGCAAGGACACCATGTCCTGCGATTTCTTCGATCTTCTCAACTCTGGAAGGATCAAGACTGGCACAGGCTCCAGACTCTTCAGACGACGCATTCTGCATTGCCAGCTCATACGCATCGCGGATGGCATCCGCCACCGGATGGGTGGAATAGCTTTCCGCGTAGGCCGCCATTTCCAGAAGTGCTTTCGGAGACGGAACAGACGCCGCCGGCCGGACCGACGTGACGCGGAACTCTCCCTTCGTCAGGGTTCCTGTCTTGTCAAAGACAACTGTCTTCACGTAAGAAAGCGCTTCCAGATAATTGCTGCCTTTCACCAGCACGCCGATGCGCGACGCCGCTCCGATGCCGCCGAAGAATCCAAGCGGGACCGAGATCACCAGCGCACACGGGCAGGAAACGACCAGGAAAATGCATGCCCTGCGGATCCATGAGATCCATACATCCCCACCGCCTCCAAGGATGAGCGGCACAACAACCGCGATCACCAGGGCACAGATGGTCACAACCGGTGTGTACACATGCGCGAAACGGGTTACAAAGTTCTCGACCTGCGTCTTCTTATCCGTCGCATTTTCCACAAGCTCCAGGATCTTCGCAACCGTCGAATCGTCATAGCATTTTGTGGTGCGGATCTTCAGAAGGCCTTTCCCGTTTACGCATCCGGAGATCACCTGATCCCCAACCCGGGCAGAACGCGGAACCGATTCGCCGGTCAGCGCAACCGTATCGAGCAGAGATTCGCCCTCGATCACTTCTCCGTCCAGCGGGATCTTCTCGCCCGGACGCACAACGATAATTTCTCCGACCTCGACCTCATCCGGATCAACCTCCTCCGTCTCCCCGTTCCGTTCCACGAGCGCCGTCTCAGGCGCAAGGCTCATCAGCTGTGAGATCGAATCCCGGCTCTTTCCCGTCGCATAGTTCTGGAACAGTTCTCCGATCTGGTACAGCAGCATGACTGCCACCGCCTCAGGATACTCGCCGATCGCAAATGCGCCGAAGGTTGCGATCATCATGAGGAAGTTCTCATCAAACACCTCTCCGTGGGAAATGTTCCGGATCGACTTGCGGATCACATCCCAGCCGACGATCAGGTACGGTACAAGTGAAACAAGCAGTCCGATCCACCATCTGTCTTCGTCAAATACACCTGCGTGCATCAGTATCTCGAGGATGATAAATCCCACAGCGCCGAGAACGATCCTCAGCAGCCATTTTTTCTGTTTCTTTGTGAGGTTCACTGACATCTTTGTTTCCTCTTCTGACCCTGCGCCGGCAGGTTTCCTCCGCAGCCGAGATCACCAGACTCAGACTGCCGTCACATCCATGTCCGGCTCCATGCGCTTGCATACGGCCATTACATTTTTCTCTACCTCTGGAAAGAAAGCGTCCTCCGCTTCAAGCGTCATTTTCTGCATCATATAATTGACTTTCACGTTTGATACGCCCTTCACTTCTTTGATCGCGTCTTCCAGCTTCAGCGCGCAGTTCGCGCAGTCGATCTCATCCAGCTTATACTTCTTCTTCATGGTACTCCTCCTGTTTTCATGATCTGTCTGCCGTGAGCTTTCATTCATATGAATGATCATTCATATGTTCTAC
>CACXFW010000100.1 GCA_902767065.1 uncultured Lachnospiraceae bacterium
GCTTATCTGGCTGGATCATGAGCAATTCCAGGGGGTGCTGAATAATTACCAAAATAAACTGAGTGGCATCGGAACACGGAGAGGAAACACTATGGGAGTTTATGAAGAGCTTCAGGCCAGAGGACTGCTTGCACAGCTGACGGACGCAGACAGCATTCGTGAGATGATCAATGCGGGGAAGGCAACTTTTTATATCGGCTTTGACCCGACTGCGGACAGTCTGCATGTGGGTCATTTCATGGCTTTGTGCCTGATGAAGAGACTGCAGATGGCGGGAAACAGGCCAATCGCTCTTCTGGGTGGCGGCACCGGGATGATCGGTGATCCGTCCGGAAGAATGGATTCGCGTCCCATGATGACGGTTGAGACGATCCAGCACAACTGTGACTGCTTCAGGAAGCAGATGAGCCGTTTCATTGAGTTTGGAGACGCACCGGGCCAGGCGATTACAGTAAACAACGCGGACTGGCTTATGGATCTGAATTACATCAATCTGCTCAGGGAGGTCGGAACCTGCTTTACCGTCAACGAGATGCTTGCGGCGAAGGCCTATAAACTGCGCTGGGAGAAGGGCCTTACCTTCTTTGAGTTTAACTACATGATCATGCAGGCGTATGACTTCTATATGCTCTACAGGAAGTATCATTGCCGGATGCAGTTCGGCGGGGATGACCAGTGGTCCAATATGCTTGCCGGACGTGAGCTGATCCGCAGGAAGATTCCCGGATCAGAATCCGAAGCCATGACCATCACGCTGCTCACAAACTCGGAAGGCAATAAGATGGGAAAGACCGCGAAGGGTGCGGTGTGGCTCGATCCGGACAAGACAAGTCCCTTCGATTTTTATCAGTACTGGCGCAATGTCGGGGATGCGGATGTCATCAAGTGCATGAAGCTTCTGACCTTCCTTCCGCTGGATCAGATTGCGGAATATGAAAAGAAGGAAGGACAGGAGCTGAACGCCGTCAAGGAAGTCCTGGCGTATGAGCTGACCTCCATGGTTCATGGAGAGGAGGAAGCGAAGAGCGCACAGGAGGGCGCGCGCAAGCTGTTTGCGGCCGGAGGCGCAAATACGGATGATCTGGAGGCTATTGTGCTGGATCCGTCCTCTTTCCGGGATGAGTCCATAGACCTGATCGGTGCAATGGTTGCTGCAAAACTTGCGGTCAACCGTTCGGATGCCCGCCGGAATATCGAGCAGGGAGGCGTTACGGTGGACGAGGTGAAGGTTACGGATGTCCATGCCATCCTTGACAGCGCCAGGCTGAAAAACGGCGGGATTGTCATCCGCAAGGGAAAGAAAAAGTTCGCGAAGGTCGCTCTGTGATGCGTCCGGAATGCATCCGGACATCGCAGTTACTGTGTTCGTGAGGATCAATTGAGGAGCCGGATGACGCTCGAAAGTATGAGTCCCAGGGGCGAATCAGTTTCGATTACGCGATCGGCATCCGGACGGATCCTGTCAGTCATAAACTATCGATATATAGAGGAGAGAAAGGTCGATTCCAATATGAAAAAGTATGGCGTAAATGAACTGCGCAGGATGTACCTTGAGTATTTTGAGAGCAAGGGACATCTGGCGCTTCCGAGCTTTTCGCTCGTTCCGCACAATGATAAAAGCCTGCTCCTGATCAATGCAGGCATGGCTCCCATGAAGCCCTGGTTCACAGGCGCGGAGACTCCGCCGAGGCGCCGGGTTACGACCTGCCAGAAGTGTATCCGTACAGGCGACATTGAGAATGTCGGAAAGACGGCACGCCATGGAACCTTCTTCGAGATGCTGGGGAACTTTTCCTTCGGAGATTATTTCAAGAAGGAAGCGCTGCACTGGTCCTGGGAGTTTCTCACCGACGTAGTGGGCCTGGATCCGGACCGTCTCTATCCGTCCGTCTACCTGGAGGACGACGAGGCGTATGAGATCTGGAACAAGGACATCGGGATTCCTGCTGACAGGATCTACCGGTTCGGGAAGGAAGACAATTTCTGGGAGCATGGCGCGGGCCCGTGCGGTCCCTGCTCCGAGATCTATTATGACCGCGGGGAGAAGTACGGCTGCGGAAAGCCGGACTGCGCGCCTGGCTGCGACTGCGACCGTTACATGGAAGTGTGGAACGATGTTTTCACACAGTTTGAAAATGACGGAAAGGGGAATTACACTCCGCTGAAGCAGAAGAACATTGACACCGGAATGGGACTTGAGCGTCTGGCCGTCGCCTGCCAGGATGTCGATTCCATGTTTGACGTGGACACCATCGTGGCCCTCAGGGACAAGGTCTGTGAGTTTGCGGGAACCACCTACCACGCCGATGAGACGCATGATGTGTCGATCCGCAGGATCGTGGACCATATCCGTTCCGCGACCTTTATGATTTCAGACGGAATCATGCCGACCAACGAAGGACGGGGCTATGTCCTTCGTCGTCTGATCCGCGGAGCCGCGCGTCACGGAAGGCTTCTTGGGATCGACGGCGCATTTCTCTCAAGGCTGTCGGAAACCGTCATCGAGACCTCGAAGGATGGCTACCCGGAGCTTGGCGAGAAGAGCGAATTCATCTTCAAGGTGCTCTCCCAGGAGGAGGAGAACTTCGACCGCACGATCGATCAGGGTCTTTCCATCCTGGCAGACCTGGAGAAGAAGATGCTTGAGGCCGGCAGCACTGTCCTTGACGGGCAGGATGCATTTACCCTGTATGACACCTATGGATTCCCGCTGGACCTGACGAAGGAGATCCTTGAGGAGAAGGGTTGCAGCGTAGATGAAGAGAAGTTTGCCGCCTGCATGAAGGAGCAGAGGGAGCGGGCGAGGAAAGCCCGCAAGACCACGAACTACATGGGCGCGGACGCGACCGTGTACGATTCTCTGCCGGTCGATCTGAGCTCGGAGTTTGTCGGATATGATCACCTGACGGATGGCGCCGTTATTACGGCCATAGCCGGGGAAACGGAAGTGACGCAGGCGCTGACGGATGGCGAAAAGGGAACGATCATCACGGATAAGACCCCATTCTACGCGACGATGGGCGGACAGATCGGCGACCATGGCATCATTGTGGGCCCGGACGGGGAATTCACCGTGGAAGATACGATCCATCTGCGCGGCGGGAAGATCGGACATGTCGGCAGCGTCACGCGGGGCATGCTCAAGACCGGCGATGCTGTCACTTTGACGGTGGATGAGGCGCTGCGCAGGGCGACAGCCCGGAACCATTCCGCGACCCATCTGTGCCAGAAGGCGCTGAAGGAGGTGCTCGGAGCGCACGTTGAGCAGAAGGGCTCCTATGTGGATCCCTGGAGGCTCAGATTCGACTTCTCCCATTTCCAGGCTATGACGGCGGAGGAGATCCGGGAGGTTGAGGAGATCGTAAATGAAAAGAT
Source organism: uncultured Lachnospiraceae bacterium (assembly GCA_902767065.1). Classification (GTDB taxonomy): domain Bacteria; phylum Bacillota; class Clostridia; order Lachnospirales; family Lachnospiraceae; genus Porcincola. The sequence goes on from CACXFW010000100.1 coordinate 3,376, forward strand.
CGAGGAGTCTCTTCCGGTGGTTACGGAAGTCATGACGCTCGACGCGGCGAAAAAGAGCGGGGCGATGGCTCTGTTTGATGAGAAATACGGTGAGAAGGTGCGCGTCGTCGGGATGGGAGAATTCTCGAAGGAGCTGTGCGGCGGAACCCATGTGGAGAACACTTCGCAGATCAAGAACTTCAAGATCCTCTCTGAGGCCGGCGTTGCGGCGGGCGTACGCAGAATTGAGGCGCTGACCGGCGAGAACGTGATCCGTTATTATCAGGAGATGGAGCAGGAGGTCATTGCGGCAGCGTCCATGCTCAGATCTTCCCGGAGTGACCTTATCGATAAGATCGCTTCCCTGCAGTCGGAGCTGAAGGAGGCGCATGCGCAGATCGAGTCCCTGAAGAGCGAGGCCGCGAAAAGCGCAATGGGCGACGTCACGCAGGATGTGAAGGAGATTGGCGGCATCAGGTTCGTCGCTTCCCGGATGGAAGGGGTGGATGCCGGATCCTTAAGGGAACTGGGAGATAACCTGAAAGAGAAGCTTGGAGAGTGCGTGATCGTCCTTGCCTCTGTCAGTGACGGGAAGGTTCAGCTGATGGCGACTGCGACGGACGGTGCCATGAAGAAGGGCGCACATGCGGGCAACCTGATCAAAGGCATCGCGAAGCTGGTCGGAGGCGGCGGAGGCGGCCGTCCGAACATGGCGATGGCAGGCGGAAAGGATGCCGGCGGAGTCGGCGCGGCCCTTGAGGAGGCGGCAAAGGTGCTGGCAGCGCAGATTTCTGAAAAATAAATTGACTCTGCCAGCCTGAAAGTGATATACTTGACAAAGTGCAGAAAACCCGTACAGTTGGTGTGCACAATTCACAACTGGAGGGAGGGGAATGTAGGAATGTCAAACGTAATTGTTCGTGAAAACGAGTCTCTGGACAGTGCGCTGCGCCGCTTCAAGAGAAGCTGTGCGAAGGCCGGTATCCAGCAGGAGATTCGCAAGAGAGAGCATTATGAGAAGCCGTCCGTCAGACGCAAGAAAAAGTCTGAGGCAGCTCGTAAGCGCAAGTATAACTGATTCAGCGGAATTGGTATGCCCCCGGCCGAAGCGGCCGGGGGCATCTTCATCCGGAGGGCATCGCTCTTTCAGAGGGCGGATTCGGCAGCCGTACAGGCAGCCAGATATAAACATAGGTTTATAGATGAGAAAACATGTGTTTTTAGATGAGAGCCATGGGTACGATCAGACGTTCACACTATCAAATCAGGCAGCGCGCAAGGAAGGGGCAGGCGCCGGGATCTGCCCGGATTGCGGTTCTGGCGGATCTTCACAATCGTGTCTATCACTGTGATGTACCGACACTGATCCGTGCGATACAGGAGGAAAACTGCGACGCGGTGCTTTCCGCAGGAGATCTGGTCGTCATGAAGGGCGATCTGTTCGCGACGGATCAGGCAATCCGGCTTTGTTCAGAACTTGCCCGTATGATGCCGGTCTTTCTTGCGAACGGGAACCATGAGACGAGGATGGAACGGCTCCACGCTGCTAAGTACCGAAGGTATGAGGAAGCGTTGAAGGAGAGCGGGGTCATTTGCCTGCATAATACATGCATGGCGGCTGTGCTGAAGGACCTTCCGGTCTGTATTGCCGGCCTTGAGCTGGACCGCCGCTATTTCCGGAATAAATTTCATAAGGATCTGTATGTGGAGGAGATCCGGGAGCGGATCGGCCCCGGCAGACCGGACCGGTTCCAGATTCTTCTGGCGCATCATCCGAAGTACTTTCCGGTGTATGCGAAGTGGGGAGCGGATCTGACACTGTCCGGACATCTGCACGGCGGGATTGTAAGGCTTCCCTGGCTGGGAGGCGTGATCAGTCCGGATCCGGAGCTGTTCCCGCACTATGATCGCGGCCTTTATGAGGAAGGGGAGGCAAGAATGATCGTCAGCGCGGGACTCGGCACGCATACGATCAATTTCAGACTGAACAATCCCGCGGAGCTTGTGATCGCTGATATTACTGTGGAGCATGAATGATGGCAATGGAACTGAAGCTTCAGGCGTTCGAAGGTCCTCTGGATCTCCTTCTTCACCTGATCGAAAAGAATAAGGTGAGCATCTACGATATCCCGATCGCGCTGATTACGCAGCAGTATATGGAATACATCAACGCCATGACAGAAACTTCTATGGCAATGAACGTCATGAGTGAATTTCTTGTGATGGCTGCGACGCTTCTGGATATCAAGTCCAGGATGCTGCTTCCCGCCGAGAAGGACGAGGAAGGGGAAGAGATCGATCCGAGGGAGGAACTGGTCAGGCAGCTTCTGGAGTACAAGACTTACAAGTATATGTCCTTTGAGCTGAGGGAGCTGGAGACACAGGCGCAGAATGTCTGGTACCGCCGTCCGTCGATTCCGCGGCAGGTGCAGCAGTACAAAGAGCCGGTTGATCCGGATGCGGTGCTGGATAAGGCGGGCGTGACGCTCCCGGGACTGTACCGGATCTACCAGGAGGTAATGAAGCGCAGGGAGGATCTGAAGGATCCGATCCGCGCCGGCTTCGGGAGGATCGAAAAGCAGGAGATCGACGCGCAGGAAGCCATGCAGTTCGTGGAACGCTATATCATGAACCGCCGCAGATGTACCTTCCGTTCCCTTCTGATGCTGCGGGAGGGACGGATGTATACCGTAGTCACCTTCCTGACGATTCTGGAGCTGATGAAGCGGGGACATGTCTATGTGACGCAGGAGGAGAACTTCGGAGAGATCTGTATCGAAGCAAATGATCCTTCCCAGTGGATTGATGACGATGGCAATGATATGATGAGTGACTGGTCGGAGGATTCTGATCAGACGGAAGGGGATGAGTGATCGGATGGGACAGCTGAAACTGGAGGAGAGGAACGGAGAACTGACGACCGTTGAGGAAAAGCCGCATCAGATCAGCGGTGACAAGAATGCCCTGAAGGCGGCGCTGGAGGCGATTCTGTTTTCCATGGGCGATTCCGTGGATCCGGAAACCCTTGCGCTTGCCCTGGACGTGAATGAGGAGACGGTCCGGTCAGTTCTGGAAGAAATGGTACAGGACTATGAGGCTGACGAGAGGGGGATCCGGGTCATCCGTCTGGAGGAGCGCTACCAGCTTGCGACCAAGAAGGAATACTATCCTGCCCTGATCCGCCTGGTGCGGCAGCCCAGGAAGATCAGCCTGTCGGATGTGGTCCTGGAGACGCTGTCCATCGTTGCCTATAAACAGCCGGTGACCAGGGCTCAGATCGAAAAGATCCGCGGCGTGAGCTGTGACCATGCTATCAACCGTCTGCTGGAATACGGACTGATCTGTGAGGCAGGCCGCCTTGACGCGCCGGGAAGACCGATCCTGTTCGGTACGACAGAAGAGTTTCTGAGGCATTTCGGAACTGACTCTCTGGAGGATCTTCCGATGATCAGTCCGGTTAAGGTCGAGGACTTCAAAGCGGAAGCCGAGGAGGAGGCCAGGATGAAACTGGAGGTATGATGCCGGAATCAATCAGGAGGAAATGTCATGAAAGAGCTGTATCGGAAGATCGACCGTCTCGATCCGAAGAAAGAACACGAGCTGATCACGGTTACCGGTGGAAAATACTGCGGACTGCATCTTCTGATGACGCAGGGGGAAGTGGTCTGGAGCAGCGATGACAGGATCCGGGCGCTGCCTGAAGGAATCAGCAAGGATCAGGTGTTTTGGGAAAAACTGTCTCACTCCCTTCAGCTTATTGTCTGCGGCTGCGGCTTTGTGGGACAGGCTGTGATCTCGCTGGCGCATTTTCTCGGCTGGAAGGTAAGCGCGGTGGATGACCGGGAAGAGTATACCCGGATGGCGCTTCATGCGGGCGCGGGCCGGGTCTTTCCGGGAGAGTTTCGCGAGGTGCTGAAGCAGATTGCCTCAGACAGGACTACCTGCTATGTCATTGTGACCAGAGATCACCAGCATGACAGGGAATGCCTGCATGTGATTCTCGGGCGCGAATACGGATACATCGGGATGATGGGCAGCCACCACCGTGCCCGCATGCTTCGGGAAAGCCTCCGGGAAGAGGGGGTGGACGAGGAAAAGATTGCTTCCATCCATGCCCCGATCGGCCTTCCCATCAGGGCGGACACCCCTGAGGAGATCGCCGTGTCGATCATTGCGCAGATCATTCAGGAGAAGGAGAAGCTTGAAAACGGCAGCGTCTTTCCGGAGGATCTGAAGGATGCCCTCCGGACACTGTGCGCAGGGCCGGAGCATGGCGTCCTTGCCGTGATCACGTCCCGGAAAGGATCAACCCCCAGAATGCCGGGCGCAAGGATGCTGGTCTTTGCGGATGGGAAAACGGTTGGAACCATCGGCGGGGGCCTGATGGAGGCGGAGGTGATCCGGAGCGCGGTCCGGATTCTGGAAGATCCGTCCACCTTCCGGCCCCATACGATGACCATCGATCTGACAGGACGGACGCAGTCCGAAGAGCGGATGGTATGCGGCGGCATGACCGA
>CACXFW010000101.1 GCA_902767065.1 uncultured Lachnospiraceae bacterium
CGAATCAGTCCTGTCCCTGCGGCCCTTTGTAATGCAGGCACAGCATCGTCAGATCATCAAACTGCGGCGCGTCGGCTACGAAGGCATTCACCACGCCATGGACATGGGTGAGAATCTGCTCCGGCGTACCTTCCATCACCTCGTTCAGGGCAGCTACGGTGCGGTCCAGTCCGAAGAATTCCTTTTCCGCGTTGGATGCTTCGGGAACGCCATCCGTGTAGACAAACAGCTTCGCGCCCGGCTCAAGCGAAATCTCGTACTCCCTGTATTTCATCCTGGGCATGCCGCCCAGCACAAGGCCATGACGGTCCTGGATGATCTGAAATCTGCCGTCCGGCTGCTTGACAATCGGGAACTCATGCCCCGCATTGGCTGCCACCAGCCGGCCGCATCGAAGATCCAGAATCCCCAGCCAGACCGTGACAAACATCTTCGCCTTATTGTTGGCCGTCAGAGCGATATTTGCCGCCTCCAGCGCGTCCTTGGGCGACTTCCCCATTCTGGCATAGCTGCCAATGATCATTTTCGCGGACATCATAAACAATGCCGCAGGCACACCCTTGTCAGAAACATCCGCTATGACCAGCCCCAGGTGACTGTCATCGACCATAAAGAAGTCATAGAAATCCCCGCCTACTTCCTTTGCCGGAGTCATGGACGCAAAGATGTCAAATTCCTTCCGGTCCGGGAAAGCCGGGAAGATGCTCGGCAGCGCGCCAGTCTGAATGCTGGCAGCCATATTCAGCTCACGGTTGATGCGTTCTTCCTCCTTCTGGCGGGCCTCCTCCATCGCCTTGCGCTCCAGCGCATCCGCCTGCCGGCGAAGCATCCGCCGCACAATCCAGACAATCAGAAGAAACACAGCCAGCAAAACCGCGATCCAGAAGAGCGGAAGCTCGTAAATCGCTTTCTTTTTGATGATGGTAACGGTTGCCTCGGGGGCGTCCAGCCCCTCTTCATCCAGATCCAGATGGAAGGTATAGGTACCGCCCGGAAGGTTGGTATAGCTGACCACCCCAAGATCCATCTTGGTGCTCTTCATCGGAGCATCGTCAAAGCCCTCCAGGTAATAGGACACCCTGGGATCTCCCAGCCCGTAGTAGAGCACATACGGATGAATGCTGATTCTGCGGGTTATGGCAGATACCGTGACAGTCTGCCCGTCCGTGAGGCGCGTCGGCATCTGATCCACATCCAGGTCGATAAACGCCACCGACAGTCTGGGCGTCACATCCACGGAATGATCCTCGTTAATGTTCAGCAAAGTAACGCCGTCCGAGCACGCAAGGAAAGCGTCCCCGTCAGGGCTGACATAGCTTCTTGAATTTGGCGTCGCCATATGCGGCAGGCCGTTTTTGGAATTGTAGTGCTCATATTCGACGTCGCTGCCTGAAGCAAGCGCTTCCCCATCCATGACGAAAATGCCGGTATTGCACAGCAGGTAGACCATTCCGGTATCCGCTAAGAGCACATCATAGCAGCCATTGGCGCTCAGCTCATCGGGCAGATTCTCGAGCGTCCTGGCTGCGCCGTCCTTCAGGATGCTGAGCGTACCGCCCGTGATGATCCAGAAGCAGTCCCTGCGGTCATCCCGCCGGATTCCCATGATGACGCCGCTGTCCATCGTGTCTTCAGCCGGGTACGGAACCACCTGGCCGCCCTCTGCCATGTAGATGCCTCTGCCGTTCGTGCCAAGCATCAGCCGCCCCTGAGAATCCTCGCACAGGGCAAGGACAGAAGTCGTGGGAATGCCATTTGACGTATCGAAGGTCTGTACGATTTCTCCGTCCCGAAGAAGCTGGACGCCGCCGGTGACAGAAACCGCGATCGTGCCGTCCTCCATCTCAAACACGGTCCGGATAAAATTGGACAGCATCCCCTGATCCTGGTTATACGTCCTGATCGTGCCGTCCTCAGCCCTGCACACCAGTCCATAATCACTGAAGGTACACAGCCACAGATTGCCCTCTCTATCCCCCTTGATCGCCCGTATCCGGGTGTTTTTCAACAGATCATACAGATCATTTTTGACCAGCCGGCCATCGCTGTCCAGCACGAGAAGTCCGGTATCTGTTCCCACATAGAGAAGATCATCGTCCATCCATGTGGTATTGACTACGCGCTCGTTCAGGTCAGCGATCTGGTTGAGATCCGCGAAGCTGCTTTCACTGATGCGGATCATACCGTTCCGGGAAGAGACAAACCACAGATTGCCCTCGTAATCCACCTGCATATTCACGATAGAGTTGAACGACGGGTCGCTCAGCCTGTGGAACGAGCCGTCCGGCTCGATGAAGCCGACGCCTCCGTCCGAGCCAATCCACAGAAGATCCCCCACCTGCCTGATGACATTGATGTTCAGAAGGCCAGGCGTTTTTGTCTTCTCAAAGCTCTCCACGTCTTCCTCCAGGCTTCCGTGGTAGATCTCCGATCCCGTCGTACCGATATAGATCGCATTTTCCTCAAGCGGATCGGCAGCCACCGTCTGTACCTGCCCCGGAATGCTTTCACTGTCCAGATAGTATGCCACGTCAAGATCCCGGATCACAAAGACATTTCCGTCATAATCCGATCCGTAGACCGTACCTGATTCATCGCTCGTCATCTGATTGACATAACACTCCTTCAGGCGGGGATCATCCATAATGCTCAGCTCCCCGTCTGCGGTCAGTACATAGACGCCCTGATCCGTGCCAAAGATCAGATTGCCGGCGGCGTCCCCGCAGATTGAACGGATCCCGACAATGTCCAGTCCCTCTTCCTTTCCATAGAAGGTCAATTCATCGTTTTCGGACATGCGTACAAGCGAACCGCTGTTTGTGCCGATCCACAGGCAGCCATCCTGACCAACGTAAAGGCTCAGCACATTATCAATCCCCTTGATGCGCTCGAATCGCTTGCCGTCGTAGCGCACCAGGCCTCCATAGCCACCCGTATAGATAAATCCGTCCGGCGTCTGGGCCACCGTCAGGTATCCCAGAAACGGAAGCCCCGAATCAATGTCAAACACCTTGAACTCATGCATCGCTTCAAAGCCCAGATCGTTCCATCCGGAAGCTTCCGCCGCGTTCACCTGCCGGATGGACATCGCAATCATCAGGGAGAGTACCAGAAAGACACAGATACGATTTCTCAATACAGCAAGATTCTGTTTCATACTTTTCCTCTTCATAGCTCCATACCTGCAGTTTCGTCAATTACGCCGCCGGCTGTGCCGGCGCCCTGTCCTGCTGCGATGGAAGCTTCTCAGCCGGCAATCAATTCTGCCTGTCCGGCTGCCCCCTGACAGGCAAAGCGCGGATGCGCAGGCAGCCGCATGATCGCGATGCGCGGGGTTCTCTTCATGCTTTATGACCGGGTCAGCTCCCTGGCCCAGTGTCCGAAATTGCATTTCCAAAATGCAGGAACAACCTTAAAGATCTGATCCGCGTTCAGGCACCAGACCACCGTAATGGGGGATGCGTGATACACGAAGGCTGCTGCCCAGGAGATGGGGAGAACGATGCACCAGATGCTCACGAGGTCCAGTGTGACGGCATACCGGATATCGCCGCCGCCCTTGATGATTCCGGAATTCACAGGCATCTGATAAGACATGGTGACCATGATCACCGAAAGAATCACCAGGAACATGTCCGCCATCTTCCGGGTTTCCGGCTCCAGCTGATAGATGGACAGAATCGGAATCCGGACGAAATACAACGCGATCCCGGACACGATTCCGATCAGAACAAACAAAACCTGCCACGTACGTGCGTACACCCGAAGCCTGTCCAGGGCTCCCTCTCCGATCGTCTTTCCTGTAAAGAAGGAAGCAGTGGCAGCTGAACCCTGCGCTGTCGATTTGACAAGCAGAAACAAGGTGGATGCCACCGAATTGGCCGCGATCGCCCTTGCAGCCATATGCCCCAGGATGGCATTCTGTGCCGCGTTGTTCAGGCCCCACAATGCATTCACGAACATCAGCGGGAGCATTACGCGGATATAGTCCATCGCCAGAGGGCTTACCAAAGATCGCCTGCCGGATGCAGCGCATCCCGGGCTTGTCCCCGGCGCGCCAACCCGCTGCATGCCGCATGTCGCCTCCCGGATCCTGCCCGTGATAAGATAGTCCCGCCAACTCAGCCGAAGCTCTCTCTCCCGCAGCCGGATGTACAGGATCAGCACACACAGCTCCGCCGCGCGTGAAAGAAGCGTCGCGATGGCG
>CACXFW010000102.1 GCA_902767065.1 uncultured Lachnospiraceae bacterium
CCAGCTGTTACACTGCCCCGCCGCCCTGTGCCTGTGTTTCATTTCGGAATTCTGATCGTTACCGTCGTGCCCTCCCCGGGCGTACTCACAATCTCCAGGCTTCCGCCCATCATCTCCCGGATGCGGTACCGGGTATTATTGATCCCCAGATGCCGCTTGCTGTCGTCAATGGTTTTCCTGACATCGAATCCGGTCCCATCGTCAGATACCGTGACACAGTAAAAAAGAGAGGATTCAAAAGAGGAGATCCTGACCGTCCCCCCGGCCTTGCTTTTGCAGATGCCATGCTTAATCGCATTTTCGACCATCGGCTGTACCGACAGCGCCGGGACAGGGAACGCAGTTGAGCTGATCTCGTATTCAACGTTCAGCTTGTTTGGAAACCGGAGCTTCTCCAGCCAGACATAGGTTTGAATGTGGTTTAATTCTTCCGAGAAGGAGATGGGATTGCTCTTATCGGCAAAATCCATATTTTCACGAAGGTAGTTCGAAAATGCGTTCGTAGCCTCCGCTGCAAGCTTCGGATCCTCCTCGCACAGAGCCGCAATCACAGCCAGGGAATTCGAAAGAAAGTGCGGCTGCATCTGGGAAATCATCGCTGAAATCCGAAGCCGGGTCAGCTCCTTTTCATGCTTCAGAACATCATTTTCAAGCTCATCATAGGTGTAAAAGAAAATAAGGCACAGCGGCAGTACGACGATCAGGCTCAATATGCCCCAGAGATAGATACTCCAGCTCAAAACGTCCTGATTCAAAGACAGCGTCCCGGACAGGGCAGGCAAAAACACACAGCATAAGGAAGAAAACTTCCGGTTCCGGCTCAGGTTTGAAGAAAATGCGGCGATGAAAAGAAGCAGGAGGCAGAAAACGCTTATGATCACGCTGATATAATCCGTCACGCGATCCGAAAAAACACCCTGCTCCGTAACGCGGAAAAGAATGGGCCTGGACAGATTAAGGATGAGGAGCGCCGCGTAAATGGCGACCGCGGCGGAGATCAGAACGGTAATCAGACAGGTCATGACTGACTTTTCAAGGAACTGTTTCTGATAAAGCCAGAGCGTCAGATAGACCGACATGCCAAAACAATAGCTGAGGGTACAGAGTATCGTGAACTGCCGGGCATAGCCCGGGATCCGGTAAAAACTGCATGACAGGGCAAAAAAGAAAGTCGCGCTGTAAACATTCAGCAGGAACAGCATAAAATAACGCATCGGCCTGACAGGCTCTTCTGTTTTCAGGAGCAGGTACCCCGACAGCATCGTTAAAAAGATGAGGCCAAGGACAAGCGAGACCGTAACCAGACATAGATAGCGGTCCCGGAAAATATCATTTTTCACAACCGCCACTATACAAAGCAGCGTGAGAAAACACATGGTTCCAAACAAAACCAGGCGGATCGCTTTATGGTTGTTTCCTGACAAGGTCATTGATTTTGGACTTCTTACTGTAATCATGTATTCAGCCGTAAAAACGTCGCCTGGGCCCAGGGATACTGCAGCATATAGGCTCCCTTATACTGATTCAAGGCTCTTGGGTTTCCATCCAGGTAGTCAAAATAATCGCATCGGACTTTTTCTCTGTTGATCCCCAGATTTCCCCAGCCCTTGATCAGAACCGCTTCCTGCCCGATTTCGGACAGCGCCTTCACGAGGTCCTTCTTCACGACCCGAAGGTAAGAGTCGGAGCTGCCCCGGAATATCGCGTTGCTGATATCTGCGGAAGCGCAGACGGCCCCTGCCTTATCGACCAGATACGCCAGAAGCTCTTTGGCGCGCTTTGTTAAGGAAGTGACCGGCTCTCCATGATAAAAAACCTCAAATTCGCCAAAACACCGAAAGTACAGCCCCTTCGTCGCAATCTTATTCACATTGGTCTGGCGAAGCAAGGATATGGCGTGTTCGATCTTTTCTTTCGTGACCGGCTTCAGAAGATAATCGCTGGCGCCCAGTTCAAATGCCTGCGCGGCATAATCGCTGTATCCCGTGCAAAATACAATATCACAGCCGGGGTATGCGGCTTTGATCATCTTCGCCAGGTCAACCCCGTTCATATCTGCGATGGCGATGTCCAGAAAGGCGATGTCCGTTTTCTTTTCCGGCAGCACGGCCAGCGCATCGTCCGTGTTATCAAACGCCAGGATTTCCGCCTCCGGAAAAGCCTCATGGATATGATTGGTCAGATGCTTCAGCAGGATGACTTCATCCTCTACAGCCATTATCCTCATTCTGTCTGTCCTTTCGGAGATGTCTGATATACCTGTACGGATGGATTGAGAGAGCGGTCCGGCTCCCCCTCATCCGCAAAGCCCGCGCTTCGCGCTCATGTGGCTGCCTGATGAATCTGCACCGTATCAAGAAATCTCTCCATCCCGGGAACCGGCACAGCGTTTTCCGCCATTCCCGTATCTCCCAGCCTTACCAGCTTGTTCTTCCCGTGGTAATCACTTCCTGCCGTCACATATAACTGATACTTCTCAGCATAGTCCAGCATCTGGGAAATGAGCTTTGGCGAAAAGCCGGAATAGAACGCTTCCACCCCCCGCAGGCCGAACCCGATCAGACGTTTCAGGCGCATCTCCATCTCCTCGCCGAGGATCAGCTGATCCCCGCTTCCATAGAACGGGTGGGCAAGCACCGGGATCCCTTCCCCCGCCAGGATCTGTGAAATGGCTTCCTCCGGGCCCAGGTATTCGTTCCTGATACGCAGCTGGTCGATATAGTCGCGAATGGCTTCCTCCTTGGAGCCGGCATACCCGTACTTCACCATGAGGTTGCCGATATGCGGCTTCCCGGGGTTATCCATGGCAAGAAGTGTCCGGATCTCTTCCTCCGGAAACACAAACCCGAACTCATTTCTGATGAAGTCCAGCCGGGCCGTCACCTTCTTCATGCGAAGGCCGTGTCCTTTCTCAACAAGCGCATTGATCCGGGGGGATTCCGGATCGTACCCGTAACCCAGAATATGATAGGATCCCAGAGTGTCCTTGCATGAGAACTCCGCGCCGCAGATAAATGCCGGATCCCCGGCCTTCAGATTGCTCCTGACAATCGCGCATCCCTTCACCGCGTCATGGTCGGTCAGGGCAAATAACCCGATCCCGGCCTTTTTGACATTGGAAATAATCTCCACCGGGGTATCACTGCCATCTGATACGTTAGAGTGCATATGTAGATCGATGATTCCGTTCAGATTCATGGAATAATTAGCCTCGCTTTTCATTCTGATTCGCAGCGGTTAACCTAAACGCTCTGACCGCTCACTTACTCGGAACGCTTCGCGTTCCGAGTAAGCGGGGGGTTCTGATAGTTACGATTATTATACCACCTTCTGCTCAGAGAGATACCCCCGCAGCTGCAGTTCACTGCCCCGCCGCCCAAGCCTGCAGGGCAGTGAACTGTACCCAATCGTATCATTTCCATGCCGGAAAGGCAAAGCTTCATTGACATTTCAAAAGGCTGTAACGTATCATATCATTGCTCAGCGTAACATTGCATAGCGCATAACCAAAAGAAAAGGAGACATAATTATGCTGAAAAAAACAAGTATTGCTTTCGCTCTTGCAGTCCTTCTGACCGCGGGCAGCGCCTGCGCACAGGAAGCGCCGAATCCGCCCGCAGCGGCGCAGGAACAATCTTCCAACCTCTGGCTGACGGACCCTGAGCTGATGTTCCAGATCTGCCGCAGCGATCTGGAGGGACTTGGTGAGATTGACGGCAAGATCTATGTGTTCGGCCATAAAAAACCAGATACGGATACGGTCTGCTGTTCGATCATATACGCAGATCTTTTAAATAAACTGGGGTATGACGCACAGGCATACATCCTGGAGCCTGTCAATCATGAAACAGCCTTTATCCTGAAGGAAGCCGGCGTTGAGGTGCCGCCGATTCTGGATGACGCGTCCGGTAAAAACGTGATCCTGGTCGATCACTCGGATTATGCGCAATCCGCACCGGGGCTGGAAGACGCGAAGATCCTGAGCATTATCGATCACCACAGCGCCGGAACGGTTACTACCGGAAACCAGCTCATTTTTGACTCAAGACCCTTGGGTTCTGCCGCGACAATCATCTGGCTGCGCTACATGAATTACAACGTGCCGATCGATGAAAAGACGGCAAGGCTGATGCTCAGCGCTCTGCTGTCCGATACAAGCAACATGAAGTCGGCAAGTGTCACAACGGCAGACCGTGAAGCTCTGAAGGCTCTCACCGCTCTGGCGCATATGGATGATGTGGATGCTTTTTACAGAAAAATGTACAGGGAAAGCCTCAATTATGATGGAATGTCAGATTCCGAAATCTTTAATATGGACGTGAAGGAATATGACAGCAAGGGAACGCACTTCGTGATCGGAGTCGTTAACGCCTATGATGAGCAGCAGGCCACGGACCTGGCGGAGCGCATGAAGGCCATACTGCCTGATGAGGTCAGAGCCGCGGGCGTCGATATGGGGTTTGCCCAGGTATCGATCTTCCATGATGACCTGTCGTTCTGTTATATCGTCCCCTCAGATGAAAAGGCCGCGGAAGTGGTGAAGCAGGCATTCGGGGATGAGGGAAAGTTTGACGGCACGTCCTTTGTATTCAATCCCGGTTTTTCCCGCAGGCAGGTGCTGGTTCCGAAGCTTACCGATGCCCTTGCCATGAATCCCGCCGAGTAAACTCCAGACAAGGCCTGCGAAGATGGAACCTCCCCCACAACCTCAGACAGGAGCGTCGTAAGACGCGGCATACGTGCGAAGCACGGATGGTCTGCGGTCTGTGGGTGGAGGGACTGTGAATCGCAACAAATGATCTGCTGTCCGGAAAACGCGATCGATTCTAAGGACCTGTTCCTAAGGATTCCTCTGCCCCCGGATCCGCCCGGCGATCATCCGGATTCCCCGGATGCAGGCACTCATCATTGCAAATCCATACAGAATCCCTGTAACCAGCCTTCTGCCATTCGTTGATTCATAAGACGTAAACTTCTGCGCCATTACGTCTGCCATCAGCGGCAGTGTGAGGACCAGGCTCCTGAAGGGTACCCGGCAAAAACAGGAAACGACAATCCCCAGCACATGCCCGATCACGATCCCGGTGCATCTGGCGCACAACGGAAGCTGATACGCTCCGATAAAAAAACTGCGCTCCGGCATCTGGTGGCACCCGCAGTATTTTCTGCAGGTCTTCATGGAATACATCCAGAGCCGGTCAGCTCTGCTTAAACTTTCCATTTCCTTCCGCATGTATTACATACCCAATAAGACTCTGTATATGTCTGCTTTCCCTTCGTACAAAAACCGCACAGAATCCCCGGAGGGCCTGCTATAAGCCACCCGCAGCATCCTTTTCCGGCAGAAAAGTCCGTCCCTTCGGTATGCTCCGTTGTGATGATCTGGCAGTTTTCACCGCCGCAATTCGGACATTTCATCGTACAATCCTCCTCGTCTTTTCCTCGTGTAACGCTTTCCAATTGTAATTATTCAGCACCTCCTGGAATTGCTCATGATCCAGTCAGATAAGCTTGCTTATCTGACGGATCTGAGCGGTTCCAGGG
>CACXFW010000103.1 GCA_902767065.1 uncultured Lachnospiraceae bacterium
AAGCACCACGAGAGCACGAATGGAGGGAGGATTGTGGGAGCGCGTAGCGCGGAACAATCCGTAATCGACTTTTGGCGGGTTAATCATGATGTAACTATTCAGCACCCCCATTGCTCAGAACACTTCGTGTTCTCAGAGGTCATTACATATTGTCTAAGCGTCAGTAAGCCGTGTATTTGAAAAGCGTTTTCAGGAGGAAGGTAATATGTGTACGGCTGTAACTTATTCAACCAAAGACCATTACTTTGGACGGAATCTGGATCTTGAGTTTTCGTATCATGAGGAAGTTGTTGTTGCTCCGCGGAACTTTCCGTTTTTGCTCCGCAAATGCGAGAGCATTTATACTCATTACGCATTGATTGGCATGGCTTTTGTGGTAGATGATTTCCCGCTTTATTATGATGCCACCAATGAAAAGGGCTTGAGTATGGCTGGCTTGAATTTTCCCGGAAATGCTCATTACAATGAGGTATCTCCTGATGCGACCAGTATCACTCCCTTTGAATTTATTCCATGGATCCTCGGGCAGTGCGCCAGTGTGGAGGAGGCGAGACGGCTATTGTCTGAAGTCAATCTGGTAAACATCAGCTTCAGCCAGGATCTCCCGTTATCGCCGCTGCACTGGATGATTGCGGATCAGAGGGAATCTGTTGTGGTAGAGGCTGTAAAGGATGGCCTCAGGATATACGACAATCCGGTAGGAGTTATGACCAACAACCCGACTTTTGACATACAGCTTTTCAATCTGAACAACTACATGAATCTTTCACCGGAGCCTGTAAAAAATGCTTTCGCCAGGGAACTGAATCTGGATGACTATAGCCGCGGTATGGGAGCGATGGGCCTTCCCGGCGATTTGTCTTCTGCGTCTCGTTTTGTGAAGGTGAGCTTTACCCGGATGAATTCTGTTTCAGGGGATAGTGAGGAAGAGAGTGTCAGCCAGTTCTTTCATATCCTGGGTTCCGTAGAACAGCAGCGCGGGTGCGTACATCTTGGCGGAGATAAATACGAGATCACCATCTATTCGTCCTGCTGCAATATGGACAAGGGGATTTACTATTACAAAACATATGAAAACTCCCAGATCACAGCCGTTGATATGCACCGGACAGATCTTGACGGGAGCAGACTGGTAAAGTATCCATTGAGAAAAACGCAGCAGATAAGGTATGAATCCTAAACTTTTACGGTTTTTTAACACTTTTTCGGGTATACTATGGTCTGTGTGTCGAATGATTCCATTTTACAGAGGAAAATGGAAATGATATAATGAAGCAGTTTACATGAGACAGCTCACATGGAACAGCCCGCATGAGACAGTTCACGGATACTGCCATCTGCGGTGCGGTTCTATTGCCAGAAGACAGGAAGACGTCAGAAGACAGGCAGACTGGCAGTCGGCAGAGAAGGGAGGTCTGATCTTACTCTTATGAAAGCGAGTGAAAGAGAACAATATGAGATCCTGATGGAACGCCTGGAAAGCGGCGCGCTTGAGAAGCAGCCTTGCTGGTCGTTTATCCGGGAACTGAATTCCTTCAGCGAGGAGCGTCTGGACAGCGTAGCGATCCAGGATGGATACCGGCAATACACCTACCGGCAGATGTTCCGTTATTGGGAACACTACGCGGAGGCATTTTCCGGCATGAATATCACCGGAAAGAAGCGCTCCAGGGTTGCGCTCATCGGTACTCCGCTGACGGAAACCGTTTTTGCGTTTTACGGCCTGAACATGACCGGCGCTTCTGTCTCCCTCATTTATCCCTTTGATCTTTTCGATGAGAAGCAGATCCAGAGCATGATTGAAAGAGAAGGGATCACAGACCTGCTGGTTTCTGAGCTTTATGCCTTTCCTCAGCTGATGAAGCGTCTTCTTCGTGACCGGGAGCTTCTGGGACTGCGCAATGTGATTGTGCTGGGAAGCCCGATGGGCGGAGAGTACGGCGTTCCCGCTCTGGAGATTGTCCGGAATATGAACAGGGAGCTGTTCCGTGAACTGCCTGGCGCTCTCCTGATGGAGGATCTCCTGAAAGAATATGAAGCGTTCCCGATCTCTTACGGCAAGGACAGGTCTTCCGAAGCCTCCGTCATTCTTCATACGACCGGGACTGTCAGCGGGATGCATAAGCCGATCCCCATGTCCGACAGTGCCGTGAATGCTTCCCTGGCGTGGGCCTTTGAGGCGAAGGAGACTTACGAAGATTTCAAGAAGGCCCCGAAACAGATGGTCAGCTGCCTGACGCTGAATACGTCCTGGGTCTATGCGATGGTGGATATGATGCACGTACCGCTGGGACTTGGGATGGAGCTTGTCTGCCTGCCGGTTGGCGGTTCCAACCCGCGTTACGCTGACGCGATTGAGCATTACGGCGTCAACATCCTGTTCTCGAGCAAGAGCATCCTGGATTCGTGGCTCAAGAGCATGCCTGACATGGATCTGTCAAAGCTGAAGATCATGTTTATGGGCGGGACCTACATTTCCCCGGAATATAAGCAGAAATTCAACGATTATCTGAGATCCTGCGGTTCCAGCGCGCGCGTGATCAACGGCTACGGGCTGTCAGAACTCGGCGGAGCCTGCATGCTCTCGCCCTCGTCCAGGATGGATGACGCGATCGGTTTCCTGCTGCCGGGATTCAAGGCGAAACTATTCGTGGAAGAGGAAGAGTGCTACTACGATATTTCCGACGGCCCGCGTACCGGTGTCCTTCTTCTGTCTTCTCCGACGATGAGCAGCGGCCGGCTGGGGAATACGGTATTTTTCGAGCTGGAAAGGATCGACGACGAGGATTATTTCAATACGAATGACCTTGTGCGCGTGAACGAAGACGGAAGCATTACCTGCATCGGAAGATCCAATAAGTTCTTCGTCAACAATGAGGGCGTGCGCTTTGACGCAGGGCTGGTTGAGACTGCCAT
>CACXFW010000104.1 GCA_902767065.1 uncultured Lachnospiraceae bacterium
CATGCCGGGCACTGCCGGGAGCGGTGAAGGAATATGCCGGGCGCTGCCGGAAGCAGAGAAGGAACTGATCGGGAACAACGGAGATCGTGAAAGAAAATGGCAAGATTAGAACAGCTGCTGGATCAGATCCGGAAGGGGAAGGATATTCGCCGGAACCTGATCGAGATCCGCAAGAACATTTCAGATGAATCCCTGCGGAGGCGGTTCATGTATCAGCTGGAGGGGGACTTCTCTCTGCTGACCGGTCTTCTGGGACATGAGGATCCGAAGGTCAGGAAAAGTGCCGCGCTGATCCTTGGAATGACAGAAGATGAGGATGTCCTTCCCGAGCTGTTTGACGCGTGGGAAAAGGAGGAAACTCTGTTTGTCCGGGAAGCGTACCTGAAAGCGATTGCCGGCCTGGATTACAGAGAATACCTGCCCAGACTGAATGACCGGATTCTGGAACTGGAAAGGCAAATGACGCCGGCGGAAGATGGCCGGGAGAGCCTTCCTGAGAATCCGCTGTGGGATAATGATACCCATCTGCTTGCGGAACTGTCTTTGCTCAGACAGATGGCGGCACGGTATGAGAAGCATGGAAAACATCGGTTCGTCAGTATGAATCCGGCGCCGGAGCTTCTACTCAGGACGAATCTTCTCCACGCGGAGGTGACTGCGAAGCAGATCTGCTGCGGAACAACTCACGTTCTGCGCGGCGGCGTACAGGTAAAGGGAGGGGATCTGAATGAGCTTATGAGGATCCGGACATGGACAGAATGCCTGCTGCCGATTCCCGGTGAGCGTCCAATCCAGGGCGATGAGAAGATGATCGCGTCGAAGCTCAGAGATCTGAAGATCGGCAATTATCTTCAGTACCTCCATGAGGATTCCGGACAACCGTTCCGCTACCGGATTGAGCTGAAGAGCACGACAGTTCCCAGGGAGAAAAAAGGGGAATATATCCGCAGAATTGCCTCCAGGCTGGACCTTCTGGAAAAAGGGAGGCTTCTCAACAGTGAATCGGATTACGAAGTGGAGCTTCGACTGATTGAGCGTAAGGACCAGAGCGTGATCCCCATGCTGAAGCTGTTTACCCTTCCGGACAGAAGATTCTCCTATCGGAAGGAGACCACCGCGCAGAGTACCTCAGCGCCGCTTGCAGCCCTTGCGGTGGAACTTGCCAGACCGTATCTGAAGGAAGGCGCGCAGATTCTCGATCCGTTCTGCGGAGTCGGAACCCTTCTGACTGAACGGTGTATCGCAGTTCAGGCAGATCCGGTTTATGGCGTTGACCGTTTCGAGGAAGCGATCGAAAAGGCAAGGAAGAATTCTGAGAACAATGATCAGGTACAGCATGTGCCATTCCACTATATCAACAGAGACTTTTTTGACTTCACGCATGAGTATCCTTTTGATGAAATCATCACCTTCCTGCCGGATGCGGAGCCGGGCAGTGAGGCAGACTTTGCCAGCCGTTTCCTTGGCAAGTCGCAGACCCTTCTCAGGAATGAGGCGATCCTGATCATTCTGACCAATGCTCCGGGAGCATTGAAGGATGCGGCCTCGAGGATTCCGGGATATGACGTCGCGCAGGAATATCTTCTGAATGAGCGTACCGGGTGCAGCGAACTGATCCTGAAGAAGGACGAAACACAGGCGGCCAAAGCCTGAGACAGAGGCCTGAAAAGCGCCTGTAAAAAAGGGACCGTGAATAGTAACAAAAAAAATCAGGATCGAAGAAAAAAAGGTTGACAAAACAAACAGCTTGATGTATCATTTGTTTTGTTCGCGGGAGATAATCAAGCGGACAGAACAATATCAGCGCGAGTGGCTCAGGGGTGGAGCGTCGCCTTGCCAAGGCGAAGGTCGCGGGTTCGAATCCCGTCTCGCGCTCTTTTTTATGGCCTTCAAACCCAGTGTTTATGCGGGTTTGGAGGTTTTTGATTCTGGAAATCAACCGGATGAAACTTCAGATGCGGAACGACCGGCACCACTATCCGGTAGTGAACCATTCCCAAAGGCAGAAGGATGTGGCAGCGTCGATGGGAGAATCAGCATCAGGATAGTATTTACGTAGTTGAGCTAGCACGCGGCTCTGATAAGCGGAATGTCCGTCAAGGTTAATTGGTTTCATATGTGCACCTCCAATCAAGAGCTATTTGCTTCTTA
>CACXFW010000105.1 GCA_902767065.1 uncultured Lachnospiraceae bacterium
GACCAAAGACAGGATCCGCCGGGTCCTGAAGCATGTCTTCCTGATCATTATGGCGTTTATCATGATCGTGCCGTTTGCGTGGATGATCCTGACCGCACTGAAGACCAATCAGGAAGCGATCTCCGTGAATCCATTCTATGTTTTCCCGCATAACGGATGGCACTGGGAGAATTTCGCGACGGTATGGAAGAGCTATAACTTTATTATTCTGTATAAGAATACGCTGCTTCTGATCTTCTTCCGCGTTCTGTGCGCGGTTCTGACCGCAACGATGGCCGGTTACGCGTTCGGAAGACTGAAGTTCCGCGGAAAGAGAGTTCTGTTCGCGCTGGTCCTGATTCAGATGATGGTTCCGGGGCAGATCTTTATAATTCCGCAGTTTCTGATGGTTTCCAAGCTCGGCATGCTGAATACGACGTTTGGTCTTGTGTTCCCCGGTCTTGTGACCGCGTTCGGAACCTACCTTCTTAAGATCGGATACGAAGGGCTTCCGAAGGAACTGGAGGAGGCTGCGGCGATTGACGGCTGCAGTGTTTTCCAGAGGTTCTCCAGGATCCTGATGCCGCTGACCAAGAGCTCGATGGTTTCTCTTGGCATCTTTACGGCCGTGTTCGCTTTCAAGGATCTGATGTGGCCGATGATCGTCTGCACGAACGCGGATACGACAACGCTTTCGGCCGGTCTTGCCAAGATGCAGGGACAGTATGGAAATGACTATCCTGCGATGATGGCGGCGGCAACCCTGGCGGTTGTTCCGATGGTTGTCATCTATGTCATTTTCCAGAAGCAGTTCGTGGAAGGTATCGCTACCTCCGGCGGAAAGCTGTAAGGTCTGACTGATCTGCGATCTGGCGTGACATGTTGTTGTTATGGATACTGGTTAACGTCAGCGCTTTCCAGGCGCCAGCGCCGGAAAGCGTTTAGGTTAACCGCATATACCGCGGAATTGGGCATGAGGTGGCCGCCGAAGGCGGACGGAGCCCTGATGCCATTGAAGTTTTTTTATCGGCAATGAATTTCCTTCGCGGGTATCATATGGCTGGGCCGGGACTTTTGATGTTCCGGCCCATTTTCAGAACTTTCTGCCTGTATATGTTTTCTGTATGAGTGTGATTCTATGCGACTCACCTCGGTAGAAGTACAATCTGTGTAATTATTCAGCACCTCCTGGAATTGCTCATGATCCTGTCAGATAAGCTAGCTTATCTGACGGATCTGAGCGGTTCCAGGAGGCGGACAAGCGGTGAAACCGCTCTGTCCGCCCACAGCGAAGAACACGAAGTGTTCTGAGCAATGGGGGTGCTGAATAGTTACTATTTTATACTCGCTAACGTTAACCAGTATATCATGAAACACAGAATCCATGAAGCAGGATTGTTGAGAAGCTGCAGATACAGATCCGAATCAGCTGCAGGTCACATCCCGGTCATCCTCTGTCATACACAGCTGTAGCCGCCGTCGACGATCAGGTCGCTTCCGGTTGTATATCCGGACGCGGGGGACGCAAGGTACAAAACCGCCGGAATCAATTCCTCGGGCTTCGCCATCCTGTGCAGCGGGAACAGCGGATACCACGCATCCAGAAGCTCCTGATGGACAAACGGGGGCTGTGACATCGGGGTTCCGACATAGCCCGGGCTGAGCGAATTCACCCGGATTCCGTAATCCGCCCACTCAATGGCGAGCGACTTTGTCATATGCATGACGCCGGCCTTGGAAGCGTTGTAGGACGCCTGGCACTGCGGAATGTTGACAATCGTTCCGGACATGGATGCCATGTTAATGATGCTTCCCCTGACGCCCTTGTCGATCATGGTCCGGGCAACCGCCACAGACATGATGTACTCGCCTGTCAGGTTGACATCCAGGATATTTCTCCACTCGGCAACCGTCGCCTCTCCGTCATTGAGGCCGCCAAGCTCCTCTCCGTCTCTCACGATCGCCTTCTTGTGATAACACGCACCCGCGTTGTTGAACAGGATATCGATCTTCCCGGATCTTTGGATGATCTCGTCAACCGCAGCGTTCACAGCCTGCTCATCCGTGACATCACATTTTACAAAATATGCCTTCCCGCCGGCTTCCTCGATCTGCCTGATCGTCTCGTCCGCCCCGCTGCGGCACACGATCACGATCTCAGCGCCTGCCTTCGCGAGACCGAGCGCGATCACCTGTCCGATTCCCTGGCCGCCTCCCGTGACGACCGCAACCTTACCCTTCAATCCGAATATTTCCTCAAGATACATAATGATTGCCTCCTCCTGACAAACACTTTCTGCCCTTCCCGTCAGTCGTCCTCCGGGTCCACGTCGATCAGCACCTTCATTGTACTCTCACGGTTGGCGTCGATATACTGATAGGCATCCAGATAATCCCGGAATGCGAAATGAGCGCTTTGCAGCGGCTTCAGCTGAATCTTGCCTTCCTTTACAAGATTCAGCGCATCGACATAATCCTCGTGACGGTACATCATGGAGGTGTTCAGGTCCAGCTCGGAATCATTCAGCTTCGCCAGGTCAACATTTGCCATCTTTGCAAACACCGCTACGAGGATAATCGTGCTCCCCTTGCGTGCGTTCCGGATCGCGGAATTCATGGTGATGTCATTTCCCGCACAGTCGTAGATGACATCAGCCTTGTCCGGGCCGAAATGTTCCACCATCACGTCCCCAAGATCTTTGTCCCGGGTGTTCACCGCAAAGTCCGCTCCGACCTGCTTCGCAAGCGCAAGGCGTCTGTCTGACACATCCGTAATGATCACGCTGTCAGCGCCCAGCGCCTTGACAGACTGTGCCAGCAGAATGCCGATCGGGCCGGCGCCCATGACTACGACCTTCGCGCCCCTGATGTCAGGAAAACGCTTTGCCGCGTGAACCGTGACCGCAAGCGGCTCGATCATGGCACCCTCATTGTAGCCCATTCCTTCCGGAAGCGGCGTCACCTTCGAAGCATCCACTGCAAAATACTCACTGGCGGTTCCGGTTGTCTGAAAGCCCATCACCTTCAGCTTCTCGCACAGATTGTACCTGCCATGCAGGCATGGATAGCACCTTCCGCAGAATACCTGCGGCTCTATCGTAACCTTCTGCCCGACCTTCAGATCCTTAACATACTCGCCAGTCTCAACGATCCTGCCTGAAACCTCATGTCCCTGCGTAACCGGATAGCTGGTATACGGGTGCTGGCCGTGATATACATGAATGTCGCTTCCGCAGACACCGATCCTCTTGATCTTTACAAGCACCTGATCCGGCCCCGTCTTCGGAATATCCACTTCCCGGAAGGTTATTTCTCCGGGGGTAACCATAAGCTGTTGAATCATTTTACCGTCCATTTTCAAACCCTCCTGTGATTCTGTAAAGACATTTTATAAAAGTGGTTTCACTATAACATCGCAGCTGCAGCATGTCAACGAAACAGGGAGTCATCTATTCCGGCACGGCGATTTTCTTCAGAATCCTTTCGATGGTTCTGAGGTTTCCTATCGTAAACTCTCTGGATACATGCGGTTTCTCGCCATCTGTAATGCAGCGGCCAAGCTGCTCGACTTCCAGGCAATAGTTCTGCGGAACCTTCGCTACCGTCTTTACTTCGGCCTTTCCGTCCCGGATGAGTGTATATGTCATGTCCCCGCATCCATTGAATTCACCGGTCGAGCGAATGGATCCTTCCGTCCCCTCAATCCGCAGCTGGTCAACCCGAAGCTGCGCCTCCGTCTTCAGAACCATGCCGCAGTTCATCATCGCTTTCGTTCCGTCATGATACGAAAAAAGTGCGTTCGTCAGAACATCCACGCCCTGAGGGGAGAACACCGCCGAGGCACAGATCTCATCAGGCTGCCTTCCAAGCATCCAGGCAATCATCGTAGAAGTGTAGCACCCCAGATCATATAGACTGCCCCCATTGGTTTCCCGTCTCATGCGGATGTTACTGATCTCATAATCGGAGGTGAGAAACTGAGACTCGATATACCTGATCCGGCCAACCGCCCCGCTGTCAACCTCCTGTTTGATCGCCGCGACCCAGGGAGAATGCAGATAAGCAAACGCCTCCATCAGGAACACTCCGTTTTCATCCGCAAGACGAAACAGTTCCTCCGCCTCCCCTGCGGTCGGTACCAGCGGTTTTTCGCACAGGACATGCTTCCCATGCTGAAGCGCCCTCTTCGTCCACTCAAAATGCAGCGTGTTGGGAAGCGGAATATACACCGCCTCCACCTCCGGATCCGCCAGGAGATCCTCATAGTTCATATATGCCTTCTCAAATCCGAATTCTTCCTGATACGCCTTCGCCTTCGCGATGTTTCTTCCGGCAATCGCGTACAGGGTACAGTTTCTGGCAAGCTGCATCCCGGGAATGGTCTGACCCTTCGCGATCCCGGCGGTCCCGATCACACCCCATTTGATCTTCCTCATCATTCATTTCCTCCATTGATCCTGCCTTCGTATTTCCATATCAGACAGATCCCGGCCGCCTTCCCCCACCGCGCATCCGGGGAGAAGAAAACTCCGGAACTGGTCTGCACAAGCATAGTATATCACAGGATCCTGCCCGGTTACAGTTCACTGCCCCGGCGTGAGATGAAACGCGTTGCTGGCATCAACGACCGACGATAACGCAGTGTATGAGCAATCAGACAAGCGAATGTGCCAGTTAATTAATATTCGGGGTACTAGTCACAC
>CACXFW010000106.1 GCA_902767065.1 uncultured Lachnospiraceae bacterium
ATTAATATTCGGTGTACTAGATGAGAAGTATCTGCATCTGGATTGGACGGAAGCTGTTCCAATAGAAAAATGTATCTTCGGGAGCATGGTGATCATGCTCCCGATTTCTGGTTTTCACGGTTATTACAATCACATGGACAGGATCACAGGCCCATCTTTGCCATGATCCTGTCTGCGTCTACGCCTGGGTGTGTCAGGTACAGCCTGCAGATCTGCTCCACCAGCTCAGGATTCATCCGGAGTTCTTCTGCAATTTCAGGAACAGATTTCCCTTTGTCAACAGCCTGCATCACCTGTTTGATATCCTGTTTCAGATCATGTTCTGGTGAAAGAGCGGGGGCTGGTTTCGCATGTGGGATGTCAATCCTTCTAAGTTCAAGGATGTGTCCGTCATCCCTGATGGTTACCAGGGCCAACGTGATCTCCTGATTGAACCTCCTCGGCCCGCAGCTTCCCGAATTCAGAAACAGAGTATCGCCGGCGGTCTTCTGATCATATCTGTGGGAGTGCCCGTATACCACCAGACCATATCGGGACAGATCTTTGGGAAGATCTTTTTTCTTATGAGTCATGTAGATGGCGAGACCGAAGAGGTTTATATCAAGAAAGACAGGAAGATGTTCTGCCCAGTCCTTATCATTGTTCCCGCGTACCACATATACAGGCGCAATCTCTTCAAGCCGGTCCAGGATCTCCTGCCGGTTGATATCACCACCATGAAGAATGGCATCACATCCGTTCAGAGCGGCCAGCACTTCTTCACGCAGCAGTCCGTGTGTGTCTGAAAGAATTCCAATCGTATACATTTTCGCGTTCATTCTCCCATTACGTGAAAAACGATATCCCGGTTCCGGTTATGTAATCGGAGGGTCACAGTCCCCCCGTAGAGGGCCAGCCGCCTGCCGTTATTGGAAGCACCCAAAGATATTATACTGGTGCCTCTGGAATAGAACAAGAACAAATGAACGCCTTGCGTTCTGACATTTTTGTGAAGAAGGAAAGGAGCCTGCTTTGCGTGGGCCTTATATTTATCTCTGATGATAAGCGGTTCTGTGGTATACTTCTTCCATAAAACTCAGTATTTGGAGAGGAGCCGGATACCGTTCGAAAGTACGAGTCCTGAGAGACGAAGTAGTTTCGATTACGGGACCTGAATCCGAACGGATATTGTCAGGAATAAACTATGGTTTATAGAGGAGAGAAGAATTGATACAGATTGAATACGGATTAGTAGAAGGAATCAGTAAGAATGGCTGTACTGTCTATATGGGTATCCCGTTTGCAAAGCCACCGATTGGTGAACTGACCTTCAGGCATCCGGTTAAGCCGGAATGCTGGAATGATGTTTTGGCTGCGGATCATGGAAGCCGGAATCCGATACAGTCACAGAGTGGTTTTTTTACCGGGAATAATGATCTTGATTGTCTTTACTTGAATATCTTTGTTCCTGATCATGAGGAGAATCAGGTATTGCCTGTTATGGTCTGGATCTATGGGGGATCCTATGCTCAGGGCGGAGCCGGAGCGGTTTCGTATGGCTCACAGGAACTGAACTATGATTTTACCGAATTTGCCAAAGCAACAAAATCTATTATTGTTTCCTTCAATTACAGACTTAACCTCTATGGGTTTCTGAACCTGAGCTTTCTTGATGATAGCTTCGACAGAAACAATGGGCTTTATGACCAGATCATGGCAATCCGGTTTGTGAAGGATAATATTGCATCATTTGGAGGAGACTCGACCAGGATTACTCTATTCGGACAGTCTGCCGGAGGTGCCTGTATACTCGCTCTCATGTGTATGGAGGAATCGGAAGGCCTGTTTCATCAGGCGATTATTCAATCAGCTTGCATCGAACATTTTTTCAGTGAAGATGAGAGCCATGCCAATACAAAACTGTATCTGAAGAAGGCCGGGTTTACTGATCTGTCAAAACTGTCTGTCATAACGCAGGATCAGGTTACAAAGGTAAACGATGCATATTCCTCGGCTTTTATACGGAAAACC
>CACXFW010000107.1 GCA_902767065.1 uncultured Lachnospiraceae bacterium
AAGGCTCCGGGCTATGGCGACAGAAGAAAAGACATGCTGCAGGATATCGCGATCCTGACCGGCGGCACCGTGATCTCCGATGAGGTCGGCCTCGAGCTGAAGAACGCGTCCGTAGACATGCTTGGACGTGCGAAGAGCGTCAAGGTTACCAAGGAGAATACGATCATCGTTGACGGTCTTGGCGAGAAGGCTGCGATCAAGTCCAGAACGGATCAGATCCGCGCGCAGATCGAAGAGACCAAGTCCTCCTTTGACAAGGAGAAGCTGCAGGAGAGACTGGCGAAGCTGGCAGGCGGCGTAGCTGTCATCCGTGTCGGCGCCGCGACCGAGACCGAAATGAAGGAAGCCAAGTTCCGCATGGAGGATGCCCTGAACGCGACGAGAGCCGCGGTCGAGGAAGGCATCGTTGCAGGCGGCGGATCTGCCTACATCCACGCGGCGGCCGCAGTTTCGAAGGATATGGACAAGCTGGCCGGTGATGAGAAGACCGGTGCGCAGATTGTCCTGAAAGCCCTCGAGTCCCCGCTGTTCTTCATTGCCGAGAACGCCGGCCTTGCAGGCGCGGTTGTTGTCAACAAGGTGAAGGAATCCGCGAAGAACGAAGGATTTGACGCGTACAACGAGAAGTACGTGAACATGATCGAGGAAGGCATCATCGATCCTGCAAAGGTCACCAGGTCTGCGCTGCAGAACGCAAGCTCCGTCGCGAGCACACTGCTTACCACGGAAGCAACCGTAGGAACCATCAAGGAGCCGGCGCCGGCAGTTCCGGCAGCTCCTCAGGGCGGAATGTACTGATCGGCTCAGGCACCGGATTGTCTGAAATAAGCTGACCTGCAGAAACACCTGATTTCCTGAAAGATCCTGCCGGTAAGAGACATCCGGATCCCTGAAACCGCAGAACCTGGCAGAAATATCCGATACAACGCAAAGTGGTCTGGTGGAAACCAGACCACTTTGTTATAATGTTGCTGTACTTGCGTAAGATTGTGTTGCGGATCATCCGCTCCGCCACCGGACAATTGCGTTCCGGGCGCGCGGCAGCTGTCATGAATGGAGCTTACAGGGTATGACGGAGGAAGAAAAGAAGCAGCAGAAAGAACTGTGGAAACAGGACAGAATCCGTGAGCGCAGGGAAGAATGGCAGAAAATCAGGAAACTGGGCTTCACCGCAAGGATCGGGTATCTGTGGGATTACTATAAGATCGTTCTTGTGATCGCTGCTGTCCTGATCTTTGTGATTTATCTGATCTTCAATGTGATTCAGGGAGTGCGCACGAATACCCTGCTGTACGCCTGTTTCCTGAACTGCAACGAGCTGGATCCGGACAGTGAGCGCCTCAGGGAAGATTATATTAACTCCAGGGGCGGCATAAAGAAGATGCAGGAGATCACTTTCGACACATCTATCTATGTCGATCCCGATTCGCCTGGAATATCCCAGCGGGATGTGGCGAATACCATCAAGATCACGTCCTTCGTCGGGGCGGGAGCCGTGGATGTCTTCCTTGCGCCGCCTGATGTGACAAAGTTTGAGCAGGAAAACGCGCTTTATACGGAGCTTGATGATTTTCTGACGAAGGAGGAAACCGAACGGCTCCGGAAAGCCGGATGCCTTTACTATGCGAAGGAGCCGGATCCTGTAAAGCCGGATCAGCTTCTGACGGAGCCGGAATCCGGGAGCGGGACGGATGAACAGACCGGACAGCGTGAAGCGGAGGCGGCCCTGAATACTGTCCCGGAAGAGGGAATGCACATCTATGCGGTCCGCGTGGACCAGGCCGGTGTGCTCGGCCAGTATACCATCTATGATGAGGGCCGGCAGATCTGGTTTTCCATCATCGGAAACTCGAGGCGGACAGAGGAGACGGTGCGGTTTTTGCATTTTCTCCTGGGGGAGACCACGCAGGAATAAACTATGGTTTATAGGAGGAGGAACGGGAATGAACGACGGATATGAAGAGATTCTGGTAAAACGGGGGAAGACGCCACAGGATACGGTCCTGAAGGTACTGACCATTGGCCTGGTAGCTCTGCTGGTTGCTGCGGGGATCTTCCTGTTCAATCCCATCTTTCTGGTTCTTGGGATGGTCATGGGCCTTCTTGCCTATTATCTGATCCTGCCGAACTTCGATCTGGAATATGAGTATCTGTATGTCGGCGGAGACATTGATATCGATAAAATCATGGCAAAGAGAAAGAGGAAGAGAATCGCCTCCTATTCGAAGGATAACCTGGAGATCATGGCGCCGACGGGAAGCGACCACGTTGCGTCCTATGAAAAGAATGGAAAGATCAAAGACTTCACCAGCATGAATCCTGAAAAGAAGACCTGGACCCTTGTGTATGGCTCAGAGAATTCTTCCGAAACGGTGCGTCTTGAGCTGACAGAAGAGATCGCAAAGGACATGAGGCGGTTTGCCCCGCGGAAGGTGTTCTTTGACTGATACATTGCACGGCAGGGCTTTGTATGATATGATCCACAACATTGAAGCCTCCGGCGGATGCTTCGTGT
The DNA here is from genome assembly GCA_902767065.1 of uncultured Lachnospiraceae bacterium. Lineage (GTDB taxonomy): Bacteria > Bacillota > Clostridia > Lachnospirales > Lachnospiraceae > Porcincola. The sequence goes on from CACXFW010000107.1 coordinate 2,516, forward strand.
GCGGTGGAAGGCATAAAGAATCCGCCCGCCGGGCGCGGTTTTGCCGGCGGAGGAATGGATCAACATCGTTGAGGAGAGGAGAGAGCCGCCCTATGGGAAAGATCGTAAGTGAAGGAATTACTTTTGATGATGTACTGCTGGTCCCCGGATACTCGGAAGTGGTTCCGAATCAGATAGATCTTACAACGCATCTGACCAGATCAATCGTCCTGAACATTCCGGTTATGAGCGCCGGCATGGACACGGTTACGGAACACCGGATGGCGATCGCCATGGCGCGTCAGGGCGGGATTGGAATCATTCACAAGAACATGCCCATCGCCATGCAGGCTGAGGAGGTCGATAAGGTCAAGCGGTCTGAATTCGGCGTGATAACCGATCCGTTTTCGCTCGGCCCCGACAATACGCTTCAGGAAGCGGAGGATCTGATGCACAAGTACCGCATCAGCGGCGTTCCCATCGTCAACCCGTCCGGAAAGCTGGTCGGCATCATCACGAACCGCGACCTCAAGTTCCAGCAGGATCTGACCAGGAAGGTCTCCCAGGATATGACTACCGGGAACCTGGTGACAGCCAGGGAAGGAATCACCCTGGAGGAGGCGAAGGACATTCTGGCCAAAGCCAGGAAAGAGAAGCTTCCGATTGTGGATGAGTCCGGACATCTGAAGGGCCTGATCACGATCAAGGACATCGAAAAGAATATCAAGTATCCGAATTCCGCGAAGGATTCCAAGGGACGGCTCCTGGTGGGAGCCGGCGTGGGCGTGACGATGGACGTGCTCGACCGGGTTCAGGAACTCGTGAAAGCTCATGTAGACATCGTTGTCGTAGACAGTGCGCATGGCCATTCGGCAAATGTGCTCCGTGTCGTTCACATGATCAAGGATCAGTTCCCGGACCTTCAGGTCATTGCGGGAAATGTCGCCACCGCGGAGGGTACGGAAGCCCTGATCCGGGCAGGCGCGGACTGCGTCAAGGTCGGGATCGGACCGGGCTCCATCTGTACGACGAGAGTGGTAGCCGGAATCGGCGTACCGCAGATCACGGCAGTCATGAATGCGTACGAAGCGGCAGACAAGCATGGCGTGCCGATCATCGCGGATGGCGGGATCAAGTACTCCGGCGATATCACCAAGGCAATCGCGGCTGGCGCGAATGTCTGCATGATGGGCTCTTTGTTTGCGGGCTGTGATGAGGCGCCGGGAGACTTTGAACTGTACCAGGGAAGAAAATACAAGGTCTACCGCGGCATGGGTTCCATAGCGGCGATGGAAAACGGATCGAAGGACCGTTATTTCCAGACAAACGCGAAGAAGCTGGTTCCGGAAGGTGTAGAAGGCCGCGTGCCTTACAAGGGGTCTGTCGAAGACTCGATCTTCCAGCTGATGGGAGGTCTTCGTTCCGGAATGGGATACTGCGGAGCCGCTGATATAGAGACACTGAAGAAGAACGGAAGATTTACCAAAATCACCAGCGCGGCGCTGAGGGAAAGCCATCCGCATGACATTCATATTACGAAGGAAGCGCCGAACTACACGGTGGAGGAAGATATCTGATCCCCCAGGACAGGATCAGAAACGGAATATATGAGCACGAATCAGGATAAGGGAAGCAGGGACAATGCTCCGCGAAAGCTGACTCCCTATGAACAGTACCTTCAGCAGAAGAGGAAAAGACGGACAGGAAGGATTATTTTCTGGGTGATCGTTATCGAGGCGGTCTGTCTGGTCTTTGGAGCTGTGGTGCTGTTTATGCCGAGGGAGGACCCGGAGATCGAGGAACTGATCTCCAGGAAAGTTCATTTCGAATACGAGACGGAGGCGAACCGTGTAGTCACCTATGGCCTTGCTGTCCCCAGACCCAACATAGATATGCAGCTGCTCTCGATCAATGACTGGTCAAGACCCGGGATCAAAGTGGACGGAATCAGGAAGATTGTTGTGCATTATCTTGCAAATCCCGGAACAAGCGCGCAGGAGAACAGGGATTACTTTGAGAGCCTGAAGCATCTTCAGGATACCTTTATGAGCGCGAACTATGTAGTCGGAACGGAAGGAGAGATTATCCAGTGCGTTCCGGACGGAGAGGTCGCATGGGCATCCAACAGGGCGAATTATTATTCGATCTCCATCGAGAACTGCCATCGGGACGAAAGCGGCAGGTTCACCGATTCAACCTACTGGTCCGACGTTCATCTTGTCGCGTATCTGACGGAGAAGTATGACCTGGATCGGGATGATATCATCCGGCATTATGATGTTACCGGAAAAGACTGTCCCAAATGGTATGTTGATCACCCGGATGAATGGGAGCGGTTCAAGGATGATGTCATGACATACCGGGAAGAATGCAGGGCTGAGCAGCGGAAGAAGATTGATGAACTTCTGCATGCGGATGTTGCGGATGAGACGGAACAGGATGTTCTCAGAGAGTATCTGAACAGCCTTCAGGTGCAGACGGAGGCCGAGCCTGAAACTTCGAACCGGGATCTATGGGAGAGCCTGAAGGAACGGGCTGAGCGCTCCGGAGACCATTGAGATGATCCCGGACCGCGGAAAGCGCGGAAAAAGCATGCCGGGCACTGCCGGGAGCGGTGAAGGAATATGCCGGGC
>CACXFW010000108.1 GCA_902767065.1 uncultured Lachnospiraceae bacterium
ATCTACCGCCAGAAAGACCTGAAATCCCATGGAAGCGATCTCCCGGACGATTGCCTTATGCCCAAGAGAAAAGGGGTCAAAGGAACCCGGGAAAAAGGCGATCTTCCCGCATTTTTCGAAGGTGATGCAGTCATAATCCTGCAGATAGTCCGAAATAAAGCGGTAAATGTGGTTGAGCGAGGCTGCGTTGTAATACCACAGCATCTGATCCTGGTCCCACAGAATGAAGGTCAGGACCTTACGGGCCATCGCGGTAAAGTACTCCTTCTTCTGAGAAAGGGTGAGGCGGTCTGAGCCGAACAGCCCCTCCCCAAGGAAGTAAAATGCTTCCCGCGCTACCTCCTGATCGTAGTGGACGGTTCCGGAGATCAGGAGCCCCTCCAGCTTCTGCCTTTCCCTGTCCCCGATCCCGGCCTCAGGCAGATACTGAAGAATCACGCTGACCGTCTCCAGCGTCAGGATCGATACGGCAGCGGACGGACTTCCATACAGAGTATGGAACTGGGAAAGGAGCGCCTGTCTTTCCTCCTCAGACATGAGTATATAGATTCTGCCCATGAACTGCGGAATGTATTTTGCCACGGAGTACTGTCCCATGCTGAGGGAGCGCACCAGCTCAAGGACGATCTCATAGCGCTGGGACTGTGACAGGCGGGGCATGATCTGAACCAGGTTTTCCCCGGCCTGCAGCTTGTTTGTGACGCGGGAGGAAAACTGAAGAAGATTCAGAAGGTGCGAAGCGTACTGGTACAACTTCAGGGGATCGGGTTCCTGAAGCATCTGATTCTGCAGGATCTCAAGATTGACCAGCTTGAAGATCCAGGGGATCTCAGATCGCTGATTCTCGATATAGAGGAGTTTTGTGTCGCAATCGACCGATCCTTTTTGGCCGAACGCAAGCTCACGGATGCAGGCGGTGAGATACCGTACACAGACAGGATCCGTGTCCCGGGGATACACCCCCTCCAGGGCTGTCAGCATCTCCTCGTCCAACCGGCAGCCCTGCCTGAGCCAGTACAGGACGGCCCTGAGGGCGCAGACACGGATCTCCATGTCCGGATCGTCCAGGAAACCGCGCACGAAACGGAAGAGGAGCTTGTGCTGCGCCTGGCTTAACAGGGAGTAGGGAATCTCCGGCAGGCAGTCCAGCAGCAGGAAGCGTGTGAGTCCTTCCCAGCGGGAGGACTTGTAGTGCTCCAGGATGATATTCAGGACACCGCGCCTGACGGAGTCCTCCGTCATTTCAAGCAGGCATCTGATAACGGTCTTCATGCTGTATCCGATCCAGCGTCTGTGCTGCTGCGTCATCATGTGGCTGGGGAACAGCATCCGGTGGAGGAAGGAACTCCAGACATCCACCATCCGCCTGCCGATCCTGGGGGCAGAGACATCCTCGGGGAGTTCTTTCCGGAAGGAAATATCAAAGCCGGCCATGACTTTCGCGCAGGTGCGGGCGCTCTGACGCCGGATGTCGCCATCCTGATGCGAGAGCATTTCATACAGAAAGTCCAGGATGACCAGCTTCTGTTCCTGGGTGAGGTATCCGGAGTATTCCCCGATCACGGTGAGAAACGCGCGCACATGCCGCCAGTCTTTCTCGCCGCGGATATCCTCCAGCAGGCTGATGAAGGAGACGTCATGCCCTGTCGTATACATGACCTTCAGATTCTGTGAGATGGCAAGGAACTTGAAGGCCTGGACCATTTCCTCCGCGTTCATGAGCGAATAGGGCGTATGCAAAGAGGGCCTGTGGTATTCTCCCTCCGGATCGGTCGAGACGCCGAGGGAAATGAGATAGTCTTCGAAGTCCTTCAGCTTTGCGTAGACCTTTACGTACCTTCTGCGCTTTGCTTCGTCAAGATTGTCAAGCTTGCCCAGAATGATGTCGAAGGAATCCTTCAGGCTCCAGAAGGCCACGCATTCCGTACCATCCTCCCGGCGGATGCTTTTGACGCGAAAGTCCGCATAGATCAGAAGCAGGCTCTCCACGCTGAGATTCTCCAGTTCCAGATCCCACACGGAATGGGTGGAGGCGACGGTGCCGATCGTTCCCAGGTTTTTCCTCTGCGCGAATTCGTACGTGTAGTAATAATGAAGGTACGGAACCCGTCCGGCTTCTTCCGGGCGGCAGCCGTACTTTCCGATATCATGCAGGATCGAGGCGCCGGAAACCAGCGCAGGGTCGACCCTGACTTCTGTCTCAAGGAGCTGCCTGGCGATGGAGACGGCGACATAGCTTACACCGGAGATGTGGCCGAGCGTTTCAAAGCCTGTGACGGCACGGTTAAGGCGCATGAACGCATAGAGGTATTCCTCTCTCAGGCATTTCAGAAGACGCAGGTATGCCCCGCTGCTGTCATAGCCTTTTGCCTCCTTCGCGTCGAGAAAGACAAGACTCCGTGTCCTGCTCTTCCCCAGAAGCGCCTCTTCCCGGTCAAAAAGGGCATTCAGCACGTCCAGATAGAACAGGACCGCGCGGCGCCGCTCTTCGCGAAACTCAGGCTTCTGCCTTCCGGGATAGAAGTCTTCGAGAAGCCACGCTGTGACATATTCGTTCCAGTGCTCCCATCCGGGAAGCGGGACGGTGCACAGCGTTTTCAGATGTTCTCTGAGCATAACCGGAATCCGGGTAAGGTCTGCGCCGTCTGCCCCGATGGGATAGGAGGCGGCGATCCGGTGAATCTTCTGAAGTCTGTCCATGTGATACCTCTTACTGTGATTCAAAGCTTTGCCGCGCAGAATCCGGCATCCTCTGCGGATCCTGACGGGCTGTGATCTCAATCCATACCGGAAACCTGGGATGTGGCCTGGACGGATCCGGGAGGGGCCATTTCCAGAAGCAGATGTTCTTCCTGCATGTCATGGAGGAGCGTGCAGGCGCGCCCTGTCAGCTCATAGTATCCGATCACCGAGCTGTCCGCGTCCGGGACGATTTCCAGAATCCGGTTTTGGGATTCTTTGATCTTTTCCGGATGGAAATGGATCCGCCTCCCGTCTTCAAATACGGCATCGTACAGAATGTCCGCCTCCACCAGGTCCTGGAAGATGTGGCTTCCGTAGGACAGCTCCGGCTGATACCCGGCTCTGGATTCGGCGATCTCGCAGATTGCGGTGAAGGAGCTGATATCGGAAAACGCTGTCGGTACCCCCAGCTCGGGGGACGAGGTTCCGATGCGACCCGGCGTGAGGAGAACCAGAACCTGATCTGTCTCCCGGAAATGCCAGTTCAGCTTTCCGAGACTGCGGGCGATCTTAGGTTTGTCCGCGTAGGGAAGCTCATAGTAGGCGATGGGATCGATGAGGACGATTCCGTCCACGGTGACGGACCTTGACATTCCCATGGAGGAATGGAGCGTTTCCAGAAGGATGGTTCCGGCTTCCGGGGCGGTTCTCCCGGCTTCCGGCAAGGCACCGTCCATAGTGACGGCGCCTTCTTTGGCCAGGGCACACAGAGCAGGGGAGCCATGGGAATGGATTCCCTGCCCCGGCTTCAGAAGCGGCCGGCACTGGAGCAGGTTGACGACAAAGTCCCCGTCCTCACTGAGGTTGATGGTAAACTCGATATCAACACTCTGGCCGTATGTTTCCTCCAGCTGTTTCAGCATTCCCTGCATCAGTTTCATCAGAGCGTCGTTTCGTGTCAGACCATGGCAGGAGATGAATTCGATATTCCGGCGCTCGCCGCGCTCCCGGAAGAGTCTTTCTGCCTGGGAGTCATGCTCCAGGAGAATCCTCCTGAGCCAGATCGGAAGTGCGTCGTAGATATCCTCCAGAG
>CACXFW010000109.1 GCA_902767065.1 uncultured Lachnospiraceae bacterium
CCGGGACAGTGAAGCCGGAAACCGAACCGGCACCAGGCAGCAATGATACAGCACGGACAGAAGAGTCATCAGAAACGGAAGATGAGTGGTTTTCAGAATACAGCCAGACAGAGTTCTTTTCCGAGTATGACGAGACGGAGACAGAGACAGAGATGATCGGGATCGACACCTCTATCTGCGGAACTGACCTATACGGTGATGGCTCCTGGGATTATGGCAGCTATGGAGGCAGTACCTGGTGGGATCCCAGCTGGTATATCACATCGAAATACCGGTTCCGGCAGGTGGACAAGGTGATCCTGACAGCCGGAGGGGAGGCGGTTGATGTCATGGAAGAGGCGAAGGCAGATTCTGATGAAGTCGGCAGGATCCCGCAGTTTGGCGTTGCATATCTTCTTCAGGAGGAAAAGAACGGCTGGCTGTATATCGAATCCGGTGAGGTCAGGGGTTTTGTACAGGCCGGTTCTCTTAAGAAGGAAAAAGAGGAAGGCGGGCTGGCAGAAATCGTCGGGGATGAAAATCTCGCCACGGCGAAGGCGTTGTGCGAGAAGTCAGATAATGATGCTTACACCCACACATTAACTACCGTGCAGGATGTGACAGTTCCGAAAGAATACGCGGTGCTGATCCGTCCGGAGGACATTCATGAATACGCGGACGAAAGGTCCCGGGTTGTCGGAAAAGGACAGTCCGGGGCTTTGGTATGTGTGCTCGAAACGTCGGAGGACGGATGGGACTTTGTGGAATCCGGAAATGTGCGCGGGTTCATTCCTCCGGAAAACCTGGTTGCCGGGGAGAACGCGGAGAAGATGGTGGAAAACACCGGAGAGACAACCTTCTTTGGCATCAGCCAGGAACTGGATCCGGAGGAGAACCGGTCATTTTACTACACGCTCACATCAACCCAGACAGCAGCGGATGAGCTCGGACAGGAGATCGCGGACTACGCGGCGTCATTCGTTGGAAGGCTTGGCTACGTCTGGGGTGGAAATGACCTGTCGGGCGGCACGGACTGTTCCGGTTTTGTACAGGCGGTATATGCGTCATATGGTGTGAGCCTTCCAAGGCTGGCCCAGGAGCAGGGCTGCTGCGGACAGGAGGTCAGGAACCTGGAAGATGCGAGAGCGGGCGACGTGGTCTACTGGGGAGGAGGTCCGCATGTAGGGATCTACCTGGGAGACGGAAAAGTCGTTGAATGCCACGGAAATGAATCCAATACGCTGCAGAACCCGGGCCCGGGTCCGACGATTCGGAATGTCGGATATATGGAGATCACCTCCATCCGCAGGTACCTGATTGAAGCTCCTGACATGCAGGGCACCGGCGGGAACCGGACAGACCCGACACCGTATTCCACAAAACAGCTGGAACTGATCTGGGCGATTGTGGCGCAGGAAGACAACGGAAGCTATGAGGGGGCACTTGCGGTGATTTCCAGCGCGATGAACCGCACGGAATCCCCGAAGTGGGGATACGAAGGCGGAAATGCGCTGTCCCAGCTGACTGCCGCGGGCCAGTACTGTTACTCCAACGACAGCTGCTGGATCCCGCGTCTGGACGGAAATGTCCCGGCGTATGTGAAGCAGGCGGTTCATGACTGCCTGAACAGCGGCATCCGAAACCATACACATACGAGCTTCCGGAGCACCAGGGGAAAGGTGACCGGAGATGATGCGGTGCAGGTCGGAGGGAACTGGTACTTCGATTCATAAGGGACGGGGAAACCTGTCGCAACACGCCGATATGGCAGGTCGTAATACGACGATTGAACCTGTCGCAGCACGACTTGCCGGAAGGAAACCATAATACAGAGGTGATTGAAAGAGGCAGGAAAGAAAGGAGCGCAGATGAAAAGGAAGAAGACAGTAATCTATGCCGGGGCAATTGTCCTGATCATGGCAGCCGGCATCCTGATGCAGTATGGGATCCGGTGGTCATCCGGATTCTTCTCCGGACAGATCAGGGATAAGTTCTCGCGGCCGCCGGAGATAATGACAGAAACGGCGGGTTCGGAGGAAGAAGGCAGGTTCATTCTCGCCATGGCGGGAGAAACCGAGATGGAAGCGCCTGCGGCATCCGCTGGGACGGGGGGATTCCCGGGAGAAAATGAGATCACGGTATCTGCCGGACAGAATATGGATGGGGATGCTGCCGCGGAAGCCTCGCATATAGCACAAACCAGGGCTACCCTGGACGGCCTTACAGCCTACCATAACGCGAACACTCCGGAGGTGACCGGAGACAAATCGGATCTGCAGGCATTCGTAGGGGACAGGAACCAGAACTTTGTCAACGCGGTGTTGAATTTCCTCTATGCCTATTACAGGGACCGGTATCTGGTGCAGGAGATCCATTTGCTGGAGAAGGTGGAGGAGAAGGATGGGATTCTGACGTACCGGATGGAACTGTATCTGTCTCAGGGTCGGAACAACGGATATACGGTTTTCCTGTGCAGTTATGACACGAAAGAGGATGTGTACACGATTTTCAATATCAGAAATGCCGTCGGGAAGTGAAGACAGGGATCTTCCCTGTTGCGTTTTATAGAAAAGAAAGAAGGAGAACAGCATGAGAAAGAAGAAAAAGAACCTGCCCATGATCCTGGCGGTCGTGGTAGGGATCCTGGCACTGGTACTGGTTACGTTTGGGCGGTATATGATCTCCGCCAATAAGAACAGAACCGCAGAAACGGAGAAAAGCTCGGAAACGGAACGGAAGGATTATGAGGTTCTGATCTACAAGACCAGCGCCGCAACAATTGAATTTGATAAGAAGTGGCTTAAGGAGGACCTGGATGACGAGACACACCTGAAGATCAGGGAAGACACTTATGTAACCCTGCTGGTCACGCCAGATGAGCGGCAGATTCTTACTTCCGTGGACATCGTGGATGTGAAGGAGCATTTCACACAGGTGGAAAGCCTGATCCGGCCGACCTCAAAGGGAAGCTTCCGGGTCATTTTCACAATGCCGCCGGCAGACATCATGATCAACTTCAA
>CACXFW010000110.1 GCA_902767065.1 uncultured Lachnospiraceae bacterium
ATGAGTGCGTAGTGGTGCGAAAGCACCACGAGAGCACGAATGGAGGGAGGATTGTGGGAGCGCGTAGCGCGGAACAATCCGTAATCGCCTTTTGGCGGGTTAATCATAAAATGATTAACCCGGAGGATCTGTTCAGCATCCCATTGTGCGAAACGCAGGGAGTGCTGAATTCTGACAAAACAGGGATCATTACCAGAACTGAATCAATACAAAGAAGGAGGAAGAGGAAACAGGATATGCTGAACACAACGATGAACATAAAAGACGGTGAGTTGTATGTTGCACTGGAGGGACGGCTGGATACTCTGACTGCTCCGGGATTTGAGAAAGAAATGGAGACATATTTCGGGAAAATGAATGCAGTTACGATGGACTTTGAGAAACTGGAATACATCTCTTCTGCAGGACTTCGGACAATCCTGTCAGTGCAGCAGTATATGGAGGAGAACGGATACCGGGATGTGAAGGTGATCAATGTCAACCAGACCGTACGGGAAACCTTTGAAGTGACCGGATTCATGGATCTGATCGATGTCGAATAGCCGGATCCGGCCTGAAAGTGCGCATCCGGCTGGACGAAGGAAAACCAGACGGGAGAAATGGATCGGCAAAAGCCGGCGCGGCAGAGCATATAGAGCATATACAGGTAAGGAATTGACATATGACGGAGAATAAGCAGGTTTACAGAGAAAAGAGTCTGGAACGGATCTCCTCTCCGGAGCAGCTGAATGATTATCTGAAGGTGACAAAACCGATGGTATGGGTCGTACTGATTGCGGCGGTCCTTCTGATCGTGGGGTTCCTGATCTGGGGAGCCTTTGCTTATATCGGCAGTTTCGCAAAAGGAACGGCACAGGTGAGAAACGGTAAGATGACCGTGTATTTCGAGGATGATGATTTTGCCGGCAACGTACAGGAAGGAATGAATGTTACGGTGGGAGAAACATCCAGTACGATCCTTGCAACCGGTTATGACCGGGACGGGAAGATCTATGCACAGGCGGATACGATACTGGAAGACGGCACCTACCAGGCCTCAGTGAACTATAAACAGACACAGGTATTGAGCTTGCTGTTCGGAAGCTGAAAAGGAGCCGGGATGAAGATGAAAGCAGTAAAACACCCGGTGAAGAAGGGCCGGGTTAAGGTTCCTGTGATCATGCAGCTGGAAGCTCTGGAATGCGGCGCTGCATCTCTTACCATGGTCATGGCATATTACGGGAAATGGGTTCCTCTTGAGCAGGTGAGGGCAGATTGCGGAGTCAGCAGGGATGGTTCCAAGGCAAAGAATATCCTGAAGGCAGCCAGAAGCTATGGCTTTCAGGCGAAGGGCTACCGCTGCGAACTTGGTGCGATCAAGCATAAAGCAAGCTATCCGTGTATCATTCACTGGAACTTCAACCACTTTGTAGTTCTGACCGGGTTCAAAGGAGGAACAGCCTGCATCAATGATCCGGCCCGCGGTGAGGTGAAGGTGTCCATGGAGGAGTTCGACCGCTCATTCACCGGCATCTGCATCCAGATCGAGCCCGGGGAGGAATTTGTGCCTTCCGGTAAACCGAAAAGTACCCTGGAGTTTGCCAGAAAGCGTCTGACCGGGGCGGGCATTGCGGTTATATTCCTTCTGATTTCCACAGTGATCGGATATCTGTTCGGCATCATCAACCCGGTCTTTTCCAGGTTCTTCATCGACAGGCTCCTGACGGGAGAAAACAGGGAGCTTCTGATTCCTTTTACAGGACTTATGTGCCTGTTTGCGCTGGTACAGGTGATCGTTGCGTGGGTGCAGGCGGTTTACCGGATGAAGATCAACGGTAAGATGGCACTTGTAGGAAGCAGTACCTATATGTGGAAGATCCTGAGGGCGCCTATGGAGTTCTTCTCTCAGCGTATGGCAGGAGACATCATGCAGAGGGAAACACTGAATGCGTCCATTGCCAATACGCTGGTGGAGACATTTACGCCCCTCCTTCTGAATACGGTGATGATGGTCTTCTACCTGGTTGTAATGCTGCGGTACAACGTGATGCTTACCATCGTCGGTGTCATTACGATCATCATCAACCTGGCTGTGTCGCATGTGATCTCAGCCAAAAGGGTGAATATCACACGTGTACAGACGCGGGACGTCGGCAAGCTGGCTTCCGCTACCGTATCCGGGATCCAGATGGTCGAGACCATCAAGTCCAGCGGCGCGGAGAACGGGTATTTCCAGAAGTGGGCCGGATATCAGGCTTCTGTTAATTCCCAGAATATGAAATTCACGAGGATGAACCAGTTCCTGGGGATGGTGCCGTCTCTTTTGTCCAGCATTGCCAATTCGGTTGTCCTGGTACTTGGAGTATGGCTTGTCATGCGCGGGGACTTTACGATTGGTTCCATCATGACCTTCCAGGGCTTTTTAGGGGCCTTCATGTCTCCTGCCATGACACTGATCAGCGCCGGGCAGACGATCCAGGAAATGCGTACCGATATGGAGCGTGTGAACGATGTGATGGAGTATCCGGAGGATGAATACTTCTCGGATGCCCCGGTGGAGGAGGATAAGGATTATTCCAAGCTGGGCGGAAGCGTGGAATTAAAGGACGTGTCCTTTGGCTATTCCAGGCTTGGAGAGCCGCTGATCGAGCATTTTTCCATGAAACTGGAGCCCGGCAGCCGTGTGGCTTTTGTCGGTACCTCCGGCTGCGGCAAGTCCACCCTCTCCAGGCTGATCTCGGGCCTGTACAAGCCCTGGAGCGGGGAGATCCTGTTTGACGGAAAGCCGATCTCCCAGATCGACCGGACCGTGTTCACGTCCTCCGTGGCTGTAGTGGATCAGGATATCATACTCTTTGAGGATACCATAGACAACAATATCCGGATGTGGAACAGCACTCTTAAGGACTTTGAAGTGATCCTCGCAGCCAAAGACGCGCAGATCTATGACGATATCATGGCCAGGGACGGCGGCTTTTACGGGATGCTGACGGAGGGCGGCAAGGATCTTTCCGGAGGACAGCGTCAGAGACTGGAGATCGCAAGGGTTCTGGCACAGGATCCGTCCGTGATCATCATGGATGAAGCGACCAGCGCGCTGGACGCCAGAACAGAGTATGAAGTAGTGAAGGCTGTGAAAGACAGGGGGATTACCTGCATTGTCATTGCGCACCGGCTTTCCACCATCCGGGACTGCGATGAGATCATCGTCATGGATCATGGGCATGTGCTGGAACGCGGCACCCACGAAGAACTATATGCCAAAGGCGGAGTTTATACCGAGCTCATTGCCAATGACTAAAGGAGACGCTAAGATATGAGCTGGTTTGACAGACAGGTAAGACAGATCAAGAAAAGCGATCAGGAAGATTTTGAGAATTCTATCTTCCGGATGGCTTCCGTTGTGCTTGGAAAGCATGACGCCCAGATCGCGGATGATGAGCGGCTGGTTACCAAAGCCGCCCTGGATGAGGTCTTAAAATTCTATCATTTCAAATCCTCAGAGATTCCCGTTTCCGTCAAAGATCCCGAAGAGCAGATGGATTACTGCCTGCGACCTCATGGGCTGATGCGCAGGAATATCAGGCTGGAAGAAGGATGGTATAAAGATTCCATGGGTGCCGTCCTGGCTTACCGTAAGGAGGATGGCCGCGCAGTGGCGCTTCTGCCGCGAAAGTTCATGGGATATTATTACCATGATCCGGCTACCGGAGAAGAGGTGAAGCTGAACAGGACAACTGCCCGGCTGTTTTCACAGGATGCGATCTGTTTTTACAGGCCGCTTCCCATGAAAAAGCTGGGAGTCCGGGACCTGATGCTGTATCTGAAAGACTGTATCGCAGCAGGGGATGTTGCCATCTTTGTCCTGCTGACGATTGCGGTTACACTTGTGGGGATGATCACTCCCAGGGTGACCAGGGTACTGACCGGAGCAGTGGTTCAGAGCAATAATGTCCCGTTTCTGATGGGAACCGCTGTCTTTATGGTCTGTGCGGCGATCTCTTCCATGCTGCTGGACTCGGTGAAAAAACTGGGACTGAGCCGCATCCAGACCAAGGCGTCTATTTCGCTGGAAGCTGCATTGATGGCCAGAATCATGAACCTTCCGGCCGTTTTTTTCAGGCAGTATGCTTCCGGTGACCTTTCCAGCCGGTATGAAAAAACAAAAAAGCTGTGCGACATGCTTCTGAACGGTGTCTTTTCCGTCGGGCTTACCTCAATGATGTCCCTTCTGTATATTACGCAGATCTTCCAATTTGCGCCTGCTCTGGTGGCTCCTGCCATATGCATCATATTGCTGACCGTTGGGATCAGTGTCGCAGCCTCTCTGATGCAGATCAGGATCAGTGCGGCTGCCATGGAGACATCCGCCCGGAATTCAGGCCTGAGCTTTGCCCTGATCAACGGGGTTCAGAAGATCAAGCTGGCAGGGGCAGAAAAGCGTGCGTTTGCCCGCTGGGCCAATTCCTATGCCGAAACGGCAAAGTACATTTATGATATTCCTGTTTTCCTGAAGGTGAAAAGCGCGATCACACTGGCGGTATCTTTGTTTGGAACCATTCTTCTGTATTATCTGGCAGTGCGCTCGAAGGTGTCTGCGTCTGATTACATGGCGTTCAGCGCCTCTTACGGGGCGGTCATGGCTGCATTCAGTTCTCTGACTGACGTTGCGTTATCCATCGCGAATATCAAACCGATACTGGAGATGGCAGAACCGATCCTGAAGACCGAACCGGAGTCCTCAGAGAATAAGAGCATGATCACATCTCTTTCCGGAAATATCGAATTAAGCAAGGTGTATTTCCGGTATACAGAGTCTATGCCCTATGTGGTGGACGGCATGAGCCTTAAGATCCGGGCGGGTGAATACGTTGGGATCGTAGGGACTACGGGCTGTGGAAAGTCTACTCTGGTACGGCTGCTCCTGGGTTTTGAAACTCCGGAAAAAGGAGCCATTTTCTATGACAATATGGATATCACCACCGTTGATCTGCGATCCCTGAGACAGCGGATCGGAGCAGTGACACAGGACGGAAGCCTCTTCCAGGGGGAAATCTACTCCAATATCGTAATCGCCGCTCCGCAGCTGACCCTGAAAGAAGCGTGGGAAGCCGCAGAGATTGCCGGCATTGCCGATGATATCCGTGCCATGCCCATGGGGATGCATACGATGATCTCCGAAGGGAATGGCGGCATTTCCGGCGGACAGAAGCAGAGACTGATGATTGCCCGCGCAGTGGCGCCAAAACCGAAGATCCTGATCTTCGATGAAGCGACTTCCGCACTGGACAACAAGACGCAGAGAAAGGTGTCCGAAGCATTGGACGCATTGAAATGTACCCGCATCGTGGTCGCCCACCGTCTGTCCACGATCAGGCACTGTGACCGGATCCTGGTGCTGGACAGAGGGCATATCATGGAAGATGGAACCTATGAAGAACTGATCGCGAAAAAAGGACTGTTTGCTGAACTGGTGGAACGGCAGAGGCTCGACAAGGCCGCCGAATCGCTGTGATCAGGCACAGTTCCTTAAGGCACCTTTCCCTTCTCTGCCCGGTCCACTTCTATGGCTGTGATAACATCTCCGACGATATTGGTCAGGTTCATGATCCCGCCAAAAGCAGCTTCGCAGAGAATTGCCAGATGGATCAGGTTCGGAGCTTTCATATAGGCCAGAATGATCGTGATGCCGATCAGAGTGGATCCGGGCTGGTTCGGCGCGCCAAGAGACAGGAAAAACACCAGCACCGCAATTGACGCTATGTTCACCCAGTGGATATCCGTATTGCTGAATATCATCAGCATCAGTGAGATGAACGTCAGAAAGAAACAATTGCCGTCAAGATTGATCTGTGCGAGAACCGGGATGGATACCTCCAGCTTTTTCCAGTCCAGATGGAATTCTCTGGAACAGTAGCGGATGTTATATGGCGCCGCATCCAGGGCTGACGCTATGATATAGTTCTCACGCAGCAGCGGCCCTGTTTTTTTCAAAAAGGTCAGAATCGGAATACCGCACTTTTTCAGGCGGAATCCATAGTACAGGATCAGAAATACCAGGCTTGCCCCTACAAGCAGAACCAGCTCCATCAGATAGAGCAGCGCATCAAACCCTTCGCTCAGCAGAATATCCAGGATTGCCAGTAAGATAAAAACCGGAAGGGCAGTGATCACGATACCGAGCATCCTGGAGAATAACTCATAACAGGTATCAATCATGTCTTTTAACCTGTCAAAATATTTCCCGACAGAACACAGTGCATAAGTGGCGATGCCCGCAACAATGATCAATGGAAATGGCGCGATCATCTGGAACGGAGAAAAGATATCCGACGGAACCAGCGACCCGATGAATTCCGGCAGCGTGATCTCTACCTTCATATGGGTGTAAGCAACAATCGATGTTTTCGGGACCGCTACGAGAAGAACAGCCAGAAGAGCAGCTGCGATTGCCAGAAGAATCGTCAGCACCGAGGAGAGGATGATTCTTCTGCGGACCTTTCGAAGCTCGGAGTTATGCTCTGACATGATATAGGTGTCTGTCAGATTCTTCATCAGAGAGAGGAAGGTGACCGGCGCGCCGATCATCAGCATTGCATTGCTGAACAGCATTTCCAGAGGGCTGACAAGATTCTGCAAAAGACTTCTTCTG
>CACXFW010000111.1 GCA_902767065.1 uncultured Lachnospiraceae bacterium
GAAGAACAAAGGACTGCGCGGGGAAGAAGCGAGAAAGAAAGCAAGGGAAGCGATGCGCAGCGTAGGGCTGGACAAAAAATACGAACTGCGCAGCCCCTTTGAGCTGTCCGGCGGACAGAAGAGGAGGGCGGCGATTGCAGGGATCCTGGCGATGGAACCGGAGCTTTTAATCCTGGATGAGCCGACGGCCGGTATGGATCCGGAGGGACGGGATGAGATTCTGGAGCTTCTGAAGACGCTCCATGACGAGAAGAAGATCTCGATTATTCTTGTTTCGCACAGCATGGAAGATGTAGCCAATTATGTCAGCCGGATGATTGTGCTGGATGAAGGACGGATCCTCTGGGACAATGAACCGTCGAAGGTCTTTGTCCATGGAAAGGAACTGGAGCAGATCGGCCTGGCAGCGCCCCAGGTATCCTACGTGATGGCAGGCCTTCGTGACAGAGGCTGGGATGTGGATCCTTCTGTCACGACCATCGACCGCGCGGTGGAGGAGATCCTGAAGATAACAGATAGCAGGGAAGATTCATGCTGAGAGAGATCACCATAGGTCAATACTATCCGGGATCATCCATCCTGCACAGGCTGGATCCGCGGGTGAAGCTGATGGGGACGCTTGTCTTCATTATCTGTCTGTTTGCATTCGGATCCGCCGCATCTTACGTTGTGGCGGCTGCGGCGCTCTTTTGCACGATCGCGCTGTCCAGGGTTCCCCCTTCCTATCTGCTGCGCGGACTGAGGATGATACTGGTTCTGATGATTGTTACGGCACTGTTTAATCTGTTCCTGACGCCCGGAGATCCGGTCGTGACGATCTGGAAGCTTCAGATCACATCCCAGGGGATTGTAATGGCGGTTCACATGGTCTTCCGGCTGTCGTTCCTGGTGATCGGATCAAGCATCATGACGCTGACAACTACCCCGAACCAGCTGACGGACGGGCTCGAGAAAGGCCTTGGCTGGATGAGACGCCTCCATGTGCCGGTACACGAGATTGCCATGATGATGAGCATCGCGCTGCGCTTTATCCCGATCCTGACAGATGAAGCGAACCGCATAATGAGCGCGCAGGAAGCGAGAGGGGCGGACTTCCATTCCGGAGGGCTGATCCGCCGCGCGAAAGCGCTGATCCCGCTCCTTGTCCCGCTGTTTGTCTCTGCGTTCCGCCGGGCAAATGACCTTGCGCAGGCAATGGAGTCGCGCGCTTATCACGGCGGCGAGGGACGCACGAAGATGAAACCGCTCATCTATCAGAAACGGGACTATATCTCGTACGGGATCATTGCGGCGTTTGCGCTTGCGATGTTTCTGGCATGGCGGTTCGGACCGAAAGTGCTGTGATGAGACAGATCAGGCAAGGAGGAATCCATGACAAGACGGGTGAAGCTGACTGTCGCGTACGATGGGACGAATTACCATGGCTGGCAGATTCAGCCGGAGGGAGATACGATTGAGGCACAGCTGAACCGCCACCTGTCAGACCTTCTGCGGGAGAAGATCCATGTGCTCGGAGCGAGCAGGACGGATGCCGGCGTTCATGCGCTGGGCAATGTGGCCGTATTTGACACGACCGCGCGGATGCCCATTGAGAAGATCGCTCTGGCGGTCAATACCCGGCTTCCGTCCGATATCCGAGTACAGGAGTCGGTACATGTGCCGGATGACTTTCATCCCAGATTCTGTGACACCACAAAAACCTATCGTTACCAGATCTGGAATCGGAGGATACCGAACCCGCTTGTTTCCCGGTATTCTACATATTATTACTATGCTCTGGATGCGGAGAAAATGCACCAGGCCGCCCAGTGTCTGGTCGGCGAGCATGATTTCAGTTCGTTCTGCACTGCAAAGCCTGACCGCCCGAATCATGTGCGCACTGTCTACAGGTGTGACGTGACAAGGGAAGGCGACATGATCACGGTCATGATATCGGGAAACGGATTTCTCTATAACATGGTGCGTATTATCGTGGGTACGCTGTTTCAGGTCGGAGGAGGACTGATTAAGCCGGAAGAGATGAAAGAAATCCTGGAGGCGAAGGACCGGTCCCGCGCCGGAGACACCGCGCGGCCGGAAGGGCTGACACTGATGGAAATTGAGTATCATGGAAGTAATCTGAAATGTAATTATTCAGCACCTCCTGGAATTGCTCATGATCCAGTCAGATAAGCTTGCTTATCTGACGGATCTGAGCGGTTCCA
>CACXFW010000112.1 GCA_902767065.1 uncultured Lachnospiraceae bacterium
CCGGGACAGATTCCTGTGGGCCATCTTTCCTCCGGACAGGTCTGAAAAGTGTTTTCTGTTCATATTCCGCGCTCTCTGTGTCAGTTTGATTCACCGGCTGTTCCCGAAAGAAAAACGTGCGCATCCGCGCTTTGCCCATCACCGGGCAACTCATCTAAGATCGTCTGAACTTCACCCGAGTGTGTGATCGAACTCCGCGCTTTGCCCATCACGGGGGCAAGCGTACAGGCACAAAAAGCTATCCGACATCACAGACGGGGAGAATATGCAGGTTTCCTTCCTGCGCTTCGTGCTTTCTGTCCGCCGTCCGGCACAAAAGCGCAAGGACGGCGCTGCGGTCCTTGCCGAGCAGAGTGTGAATCGCTCTTACAAGAGATGGCCGGTCAGCGCAGGTAAGAAATACAAAAATCTCATCGTCATTTCCCGAAGCCGGGACTCTGGTTCTCATCTCAGACTCCTGCCGGATCATTTCCTCGAATCCAAGAAGCGGGACACGGTCAAAATCCGTTGTCAGGAATTCCTCCAGCGACGTCATTTTACCAGAGCCAAGACAGGAGGGAAAGGATATGGGCCGCCCCGGGGCAGCGGCGGCACAGTTGACCACAAGAGAAGCATCTCTTTGTCCCTTCAGAAGTCTCCGGATCAGGGATGCAGCCATCGCGATTCCAAGCTCCCGGAGCGAATCCGAAAAGGGAATCCCCGGATCCGCGCTGACATCCAGAAAGATCCTGACCTTGACAGAAGCGGTGGAAGCATAGGTATTCACCATCAGAAAGCCGCACTTTGCCGTTGCCTTCCAGTTGACCGTTTTCATCGGATCCCGGATCGTGTAAGGCCGGATGGAGGAAAAGACGAAAGGATCCTCATAGATCTTCCTTGCGCTCTCCCTTTCCCCGAGAATGACCTCGACCGCGCGAAGCAGCAGGCTGCAGTCCACAAAGGCCGGGTAGACATACAGCCCGGAATCCTCCTTTTGAGACGGCTGATCCATGATGTAGGTCATGCCAAACAGCCGGGAGGGAGACTGACAGGTAAGCTGGCTGACCGAATAAAACCCCCTTTTAAGAGCAGTCACAGGATAACGCCGCACGATCCGCTCCATCCCTGCCACCGCAAACAGATCCCGCTTATAGAGATAGTCACTCTCCAGCGTATTCTCCACATCTGTAAAATGAAGGCCCCGCGGAACACGGAAGCCGATCTCAATGACCGGAAGCGATAGCTTCTTCCGGTTCTCAATGACTTCCGTCAGCTCCAGCGTCCCCTTTGCGTAGACATGGGGACGGGAAAAGCGAACCTCAACGGACAGTGCCCGGAACCATCGTTTCTGATAATAGAATCCATACAGCAGCAGGACGGCTGCCACGCCCAGAAGAAAAACCGCGATCATAGCTGATTGTCCGTACTATCCCATCTCATTTATAAACCTGTGTTCATACCTGACACTGTCCGGTCTCCTTTGTTATCCGCGATTCCAGTTCTCCGTCGGAACCTCTGTCTGCAGGAGAGCTGTAAGAATCCGGTCCTCGCGCTCCCTGGCGGATGAGATACCATCTGACAGGCAGCGGTGCGCGAGCGTCGGGACCGCGCAGGCCTGAATATCCTCCGGCGTCACAAAGTCCCGTCCCCGCAGCAGGGCAAAGCCCTGGGACGAGCGGACCAGCGCCAGTGTTCCTCTGGGACTGACGCCTTCCTCCATGCGCGGGATCCTCCCCGCAAAAGCGCCAAAGAAGGCCGGTCCTTTCGCGGGATCCGGAAAGCTCTTCCCGGCGGCAGCATCAGAAGAGATGAGGCCGGCAGATACGCCTGAATAAGCCGAATCACCGGAAGCATCCAAAGCACCGGAAGGACCAGGGCCCGCTGATCCGCCCGCAGTCCTGCCTGCAGGGCCGGGGCCTCCCGACAGATCCCTCGTGCGGCGGACCAGCTGCGTGATATAGCGGCGAAGGTCCGGATGAACATAGACCTTGCGGCACTTTCTGCGCAGCGTGAGAATCTCATCGATCCCGCAGCAGGGGGCAAGCTCCTGGAGCGGTTCATGACTGATAAACCGGTCGATCATGAGAAGCTCCTCCTCCTCGGACATCTCCCCCATGCTGATCTGCATCAGGAAGCGGTCCAGCTGCGCCTCAGGAAGAGGAAATGTCCCCAGCGTCTCCACAGGGTTCTGCGTCGCGATCACAAAGAACGGATCCTCCAACGCGCGTGTCTGACCGTCCACAGTCACCTGATGCTCCGCCATGCACTCCAGAAGAGCGGACTGTGTGCGGGGGGTAGCCCGGTTAATCTCATCCGCCAGCAGAATGTGGCTGAAAACCGGACCGGGGCGGAACACAAACCGGGACTTCGACTGGTCAAAATAGTTCAGCCCCGTCACATCACTCGGAAGCAGGTCCGGCGTAAACTGGATTCTGGAAAAGGTCAGGGAGGCCGAGGCACAGAGGCTCTTTGCAAGAACCGTCTTTCCCGTACCCGGGACATCTTCAATCAGGGCATGGCCCCCGGCCGCAAGACATACGAGCAAAAGCTCAACGGTCTGCTCCTTTCCGACGATCACCTTCGCGATATTTTCCTTCAGCTTTCGCAGGGTATCCAGACAATCCGGCATGACTTCCCCATCCTTTCGTACGCAAAAACGCAGGCCAATCCTGCTTTTATGCAGAGTATACCATGAAGCAGGGAAACTTTGGCCTGTTTTCCTGTAACGTTGCGCTGCAA
>CACXFW010000113.1 GCA_902767065.1 uncultured Lachnospiraceae bacterium
AGCAGAGGGCTTCCGGAGGATCATGAGATTCCTGCAGCAGCCGCAAAGCAGAGGGCTTCCGGAGGATCATGAGATTCCTGCAGCAGCTGCCAGGCAGAGGGATTCCGGTTGATGAGATTTCTGCAGCAGCTTCAGGCGGAAGACACTGGCCGCAGTCTGTGGTATGGCAGTTGGAAACGTCCGGGATGCAGGCGTTTGCAGATAAGAATTGGAGGAGCATTGCCGTGATCTATACCGTTACGTTCAGTCCCACACTTGACTTTGTCGTCGGGGTAAACCATTTCCGGACAGGAGTCATCAACCGGACCACCTCGGAGAATGTATATCCGGGAGGAAAGGGAGTCAATGTTTCCATTGCTCTGAAGAACTTCGGGTATGAGAATACAGCGCTTGGATTCACGGCAGGCTTTACGGGGGCGGAGATCAAACGCCTCCTTCACGGGATCGGGGTACAGAATAACTTTATCAATGTGGAAAACGGCATGAGCCGTGTCAATATGAAGATCGTGTCTGACTCGGAGACTGCAATCAACGGGCAGGGACCGCAGATCACGGATGAGGACATCGGAACGCTCTATGCGAGACTGCGCTGCCTGGTGGACGGAGACTATCTGGTGCTGGCAGGGCACATCCCGGATACGCTTCCTCCGACGATGTATGAGCAGGTACTGCAGTTTCTGCAGGGCAGGAATCTGAATGTGATAGTGGATGCCGAGAAGGAGCTTCTGACGGGAACGCTCAAGTACCGTCCCTGGCTGATCAAACCGAACCGGGATGAGCTGGGGGACCTGTTCGATGTAAAGATCTTAAGCCGCGAGGACGCGGTTCCATATGCCAGAAAGCTCCAGGAGAAGGGCGCCAGAAATGTGCTTGTCAGCCTGGGCGGCGACGGCGCGGTGCTGCTGTCTGAGGACGGGACGATCTACAGCTCGGATGCATTGAAGGGAAATGTCGTGAGCACCGTCGGCGCCGGGGATTCCATGGTAGCGGGATTCATCGCAGGATACCTTGGATCGGGCGGGGACTATGAGACCGCGTTCCGGAAGGGAATGTGCGCCGGCGCGGCGAGTTCCTTCAGCCTGGTGATTCCTGACGCACGGCAGGTCGACTACATGATGCGGATCTCCCATTTTGACATTTCCATCCGCAGATAAACAGCTGTACAGGACTCATGATAAAGGATGGTGACTTTGTATGAATATCGGGTTTGTTGCGGCAGGAAGCAGGAAAGATCTGATTGAAAATTTCTGCGTTGCGTATAAGCATATCCTTGCAAAGCATGTCTTATATGCGACGGAAATGACCGGAAGAAGGATCGAACAGGCAACAAACCTGAAGGTCCATAAATTCCTGTCGGGCGCGGTCGGCGGAGAGAAACAGTTCATCGACATGATCCAGAGAAACTATATGGATCTGGTGATCTATTTTTACAACCCTCTGATGACCAGCCCGAATGAGCCGGACGTCGTTGACATTACCCGGGAGTGTGACCGGTACTGCATCCCGATTGCGACGAATATCGCCACGGCGGAGTCCATGGTCCTTGGCCTGGAGCATGGGGATCTGGACTGGAGAAATACGATCCGGACGGAGGACTGAGATGAGAGTGATCGCAGGCAGCGCAAAGAGCCTGCCGCTTCGGACGGTGCGCGGAAGCTCTACGAGACCGACCACGGACCGGATCAAAGAGACGCTTTTTAATATCATCGCTCCCAGAATTTCGGGATGCAGGTTTCTGGATCTGTTTTCAGGATCGGGAGGCATCGGGATCGAAGCGCTCAGCCGGGGGGCTGAGATGGCGGTGTTTGTGGAGACGGACCGGGCTGCGCTTCAGGTGATCCGGCAGAATCTTCAGTTTACGCGTCTGGCAGACAGGGCGAGAGTGCTTGGGATGGAAGCCGTCCACGCCGTTCTGTCCATGAACGGGGAGGCGCCATTTGACGTGATCTTCATGGATCCTCCCTACGGACACGATCTGGAGCGGAAGATCCTGGAGGCTTTGGCGGAGAATACGATTGCGGATGAGAGCACGCTGATCCTGGTTGAAGCTTCCTCCGGCACAGATTTCCCGTATCTGGAAGAGATGGGATATGAGATGACAAGAGACAAGCGGTACGGTTCGAACCGCCATGTGTTCATAAGGAGGATCCCCGTTGTACAGAAGAGCCGTTTATCCGGGAAGCTTTGATCCGGTCACGTTCGGACACCTTGACATTATGGAAAGGGCATCACAGACAGTGGATGAACTGGTTGTCGGTGTCCTGGAGAATCATGCGAAAATTGCGTTGTTTTCTGTGGAAGAACGTGTTAAGATGTTAAAGATTATAACGAAGGATCTGCCTAATGTCAGGGTGGAATCGTTCCACGGACTTTCGGTAGACTTCGCAAGAGAACAGGGGGCCGGATTCATTGTCCGCGGCCTCAGAGCGATCACGGATTTCGAATTTGAGCTTCAGATGGCTCAGACAAACCGGATTATGGCTCCGAAGATTGATACGATCTTCCTGACCACGAATCTGGAATATGCTTATCTGAGCAGTACAACCGTGAAGGAAGTGGCTTCGTACGGGGGAGATATTACGAAGTTTGTTCCGGAATACGTTGCAAAGGCGGTGATCGCGAAGTACAGGTAACCGGTGGTATGCACTGGGGGGCAGGTAGTTAAGAGGGAGAGTGTATGCGGGACGCCGCATACATAGTAAGGAGTATGATATGGCCAGCAGGATCGAACAGATTATTGAGGAGATCGAGGAGTATATTGACGGCTGCAAGTTTCAGGCACTTTCATCAACAAAGATCGTCGTGAATAAGGAAGAGCTGGAGGAGATGCTCCGGGAGCTTCGGATGAAGACGCCTGACGAGATCAAGCGTTATCAGAAGATCATCAGCAATAAAGACGCAATTCTTGCGGATGCACAGCAGAAAGCGGACCAGATTATTGCCGACGCCCAGACGAAGGCAGACAGGATTGTCAGTGAAAGCGAGGTTATGCAGAAGGCGCTGGAGCAGTCCAACCGCCTGATCGAGCAGACCAACCAGCAGGCGCAGGAGATTGTTGACAACGCTACGAATGATTCGAACAATATCCGGATGAGCGCGATCGCATATACGGATGAGATGCTGGACAATCTGGAGAAGATTATGGCGCATACGCTGGATTCGGCGGGCACCAGATATAACAATTTCATCAATTCGATTCAGAGCTGCTATGATATTGTAGTCAAGAACCGCAGGGAGCTCTCGCCTCAGATGGCTCCGAGCGTTACCTACGGGCAGGAGGCGCCGGAACCCGATTCCGAGGAGAATGCCGGCAAGGAAGAGCCGAAAAGCTGATGACGGCGGGAAAGCGCAAAAGAGGCTGTAATCAGTGACTGATCTGCGGCTTTACAGAAAGAGACGATGGGCTGAGGGACTGTGAAAGAACAGATCCGAATCCGGGTTTTCTGATATACAGGAAAGAAGAGATCCAAGGGCATCTGTAAACAGGACTACAGATGCCCTTCTTTTCGCGAAGAGGAGTGGTAGATGTCAGAAAGGGTCAGGATTGACAGGTTTCTTGCAAAGGAGGGGCTTGGCTCCCGCGCGGACGTAAAGAAGATCATCCGCTCCGGCGGGGTCTTCGTCAACAACCAGGCGGTAGTGTCAGGTGACATGAAGATTGATCCGGACCTGGATGAGGTCATTGCGAATGGAAAGCGTGTCCGGCGTATGGCCTTTGTGACGATCATGCTGAATAAGCCATCCGGCGTGGTCAGCGCGACGAAGGACGGAAGGTTTCGTACGGTGACGGACCTGATCCGGGAACCCTGGGCAGAAGGACTGTTTCCGGTGGGACGGCTCGACAAAGACACGGAGGGTCTCCTTCTTCTGACGAAAGACGGGGACTTATGCCATGCGCTGCTCTCCCCGAGGAAACATGTCCCTAAGACATACTTTGCAGTGATCAGCGGCATGCCGGATCCCGGGATTGCGGAAGAATTCCGGGAAGGTATAGAGATCGGCGATCAGAAGAAGACGCTTCCGGCCAGGCTATCGTTTCTCTCCCGCAATCCGTGCGGCTCAGGCCTGAAGGCCGCGCAGGCGGAGAAGACAATCCTCCTGGGATCCGGGAGCATTCAGCCGTCAGATCCCCGGATTGCGGGCCTTGGGAGCATCAGGCCGGAGGATTATGAGCGCTGCGGCGAGGAGGAATGCTGCGCGGTGGTCACGATCACGGAAGGCAGGTTCCATCAGATCAAGCGGATGTTCGGCGCATTCGGGCGGGAAGTTCATTTTCTCAAAAGGATCTCCATGGGAGCGCTGGCGCTGGACCCGGCTCTTGGACCCGGGCAGTACCGGATGCTTTCGGCTGAAGAGATGGAACTGTTGAGGGCCGGAGGGACGGAAAAGATATGAAGAGAGAGAAGTTCCTCCCCGTTACGAGGCAGGATATGGAAGAGCGCGGGATCACGAGGCCGGACTTTGTCTATGTCATCGGAGACGCGTATGTAGACCACCCGTCCTTTGGCCCGGCGATTCTGTCCCGTCTTCTGGAGCGGCGCGGATTCAGCGTCTGTATCCTGGCGCAGCCTGACTGGAGGGATCCTTCCAGTGTGACCCTCTTCGGGGAACCGCGGCTCGGCTTCCTGGTTTCGGCGGGGAACATGGACTCCATGGTGAATCACTATTCGGTCTCCAGGAAGAGAAGGAAGAAGGATGCTTACAGTCCGGGCGGGAAGATGGGGCTTCGTCCGGACCGGGCGGCGATGGTATACTGCAATCTGATCCGGTCGGTCTATAAGAAAACGCCGATCATCGCGGGAGGGATCGAGGCTTCCCTCCGGCGGATGGCACACTACGATTACTGGAGCGACTCGCTGCGCAGATCCTTGCTGATGGACTGCGGCGCCGACCTGATTTCCTATGGAATGGGAGAGCATTCCATTGTGGAGATTGCCGAAGCGCTGGATGCGGGCCTTAAGGTTCATGATCTGACCTTTATCGCGGGAACCTGCTACAGGACGAAGGACCTTTCCGGTGTGCGGGATTATGTGCTGCTTCCGGAGTATGAGAAAATGCGTGCGGACCGTCTGTATTACGCGGTAAGCTTCTACGAGCAGTACCGGAATACGGATCCCTTCAATGCAAAGACGCTGGTGGAGCCTTACGGGAGTGTCTATGTCGTTCAGAATCCTCCGGCGAAGCCGCTTACAACCCAGGAAATGGATGACCTGTACGATCTTCCCTACGCCAGGGCCTGGCACCCGGATTACGACAAGGAAGGCGGCATTCCCGCATTTTCCGAAGTCAGGTTCTCCATCACATTGAACCGGGGATGCTTCGGCGCCTGCAATTTCTGCGCGCTGAATTTTCACCAGGGGAGGATCATACAGACCAGAAGCGATGAATCGGTCCTGAACGAAGCAAAGCTTCTGACGAAGGACCCTCAGTTCAAGGGATATATCCATGATGTCGGCGGCCCGACCGCGAATTTCCGCCGGCCCTCCTGCAAAAAGCAGCTTGAAAGCGGAACCTGCAGGAACCGTCAATGCCTGTTTCCGCGGCCCTGCCCGAATCTGGAGGTGGATCACCTGGCTTATACGCAGCTTCTTCAGAAGCTTCGGAAAGTGGAGGGAGTCAGGAAGGTATTTGTCCGGTCCGGCATCCGGTTTGATTACGTGATGCTGGACAAGGATGATTCTTTCCTCCGGGAACTGGTTTCGCATCATATTTCCGGGCAGCTCAAGGTCGCCCCTGAGCATGTTTCCGCGAGCGTGCTGCGAATGCTGGGAAAACCGCCGCATGACGTTTACACTGCATTTGCGCAGCGTTATAATCAGATGAATCAGGCCCTGGGAATGGACCAGTACCTGGTTCCGTATCTGATCAGCTCCCATCCGGGATGCACAATGAAGGATGCGGTGAAGCTGGCGGAATACCTGCGGGATATCCACCATCAGCCGGAGCAGGTCCAGGATTTCTATCCGACGCCGTCCACCCTGTCGACCGTCATGTACGCGACAGGCGTGGATCCGAGGACGCTTCAGGGAAATGACCCGAAGAGCATGAAGAAGGTTTATATCCCTTCAGATCCCCATGAGAAGGCGATGCAGCGGGCGTTGATGCAGTTCCGTGATCCGAAGCTGTATTCTCTCGTGAAAGAGGCGCTGGTGTGCGCGCACAGAGAAGATCTGATCGGGTACGGGCAAAAATGCCTGATCCGCCCGGAGAAGGCTGCGGGCGGAAGGCAGAGGTTGTCTGCACGCGGAAATCAGGGTGCCTCTTCGTCCGGAAAGAAGAGTGGCTCTTCGTCCGGAAAGAAGAGTGGCTCTTCGTCCGGAGGGCAGAGCTTGTCTGCACGCGGAAAGAACAGTTCCTCTGTGTACGGAAAGCAGAGAAAGACAAAGGGAAGAAAATGAATCAGGGCAAGAAAAAGAAGCACCCAGTCAAGGGAGACTATGGTTATTATTCCTAT
>CACXFW010000114.1 GCA_902767065.1 uncultured Lachnospiraceae bacterium
CATTACACCGGAACGGGCCGAGAGCGTCAATTTTTCTGACACAATGTATGAAGGCAACTCGGTGATCGCCTATCTCAAGGCTGACAGCGGCAGCGTGGGAGATTTTCTGAATTCTCTGAAAGAGAGCTTTTATAAAACCTTTATACGTGAAGACAGGTGGAAGCTGTTTGCGCAGGGCATTGTGACTACGCTTCTCATCACCTTTCTTTCGATTGTTTTCGGAACGCTGGCCGGCTTTATCGTATTCATGCTCTGCCGCAGAGGCAACCGTGTGGCCAATGCGATCACCCGGTTCTGCATATGGCTGATCGAAGGCATGCCGATCGTCGTGCTTCTGATGATCCTTTATTATATTGTATTCAGCAGGGCAAGACTGTCAGGCGTGACGATTTCCGTGATCACATTTACGCTCATATTCGCAGCGTCCGTTTTCAACATGCTCAAGGGCGGAGTTGCCGCTGTGGGCACGGGCCAGATGGAAGCAGCTTATTCGCTCGGATATACGAACAGAAAGGCGTTTTTCCATATCATATTTCCCCAGGTACTGCCTCATGTCATGCCGTCTTATAAGAGCCAGATCAAGGCGCTGATCAAGGCTACCGCTGTTGTCGGATATGTAGCGGTGCAGGATCTGACGAAAATGGGAGACATCGTGCGGAGCCGTACCTATGAGGCATTCTTCCCGCTGATCGCCGTTGCTGTGTTCTACTTCCTTCTTGCCGGCTTACTGATCTTCGCCGTAAACAGGATAGAAGTACGGACCATCCGCAGACGCAAACCCGGCGGGGATACCCGGGAGGAGGTGTGAAGAGATGATTGAACTGGTACATCTTGAAAAGAGATACAAAAACGCTGTGCCTCTTGCAGATGTGAACGCCGTCATCAACGACGGCGATGTCATCTCGATTATCGGACCTTCCGGCACCGGCAAATCGACCCTGATACGCTGTATCGACATGCTTGAGCGTCCTACGGGAGGAAAGATCATCCTGGACGGAGAGGATATCTGTGCTCCCGGATATGATGTGACTAAGGCGCGCCGCAAGATGGGCATGGTATTCCAGTCATTTAATCTGTTTGGACACCTGAACGCGATTGAGAACATTATGCAGGCACAGATAGATATCCTGAAAAGGCCGAAGAACGAGGCCTATGAAACAGGGATACAGCTTTTGAGACGTGTAGGACTTGCCGGAAAGGAAAAAAACTACCCGGATGAGTTATCCGGAGGCCAGAAGCAGCGTGTCGCCATTGCGAGGACTCTCGCGATGGATCCTGAAGTCATATTGTTTGACGAGCCTACGAGCGCGCTTGACCCTACGATGGTGGGAGAGGTGCAGTCCGTGATCCGCGACCTGACCAACATGGACAAGATCATGCTTATCGTGACCCATGAACTGAACTTTGCGAAGGCGATATGCAACCGCGTATTCTACATGGATCAGGGCGGGATCTATGAGGAAGGAACTCCTGAGCAGATATTTGAGCACCCTAAGGAAGACCTGACAAGGCGTTTCGTGCGAAAGCTCAGGGTGCTTGAACTGAAGGTTGACAGTCCGTATTTTGACTTCGCAGGCGCGGGTACGGAGATCGACCGCTATTGTATGCAGAATGATATTGTTCCCCGCACGAAGTATTTCATCAGGCTTATTTTCGAGGAGCTCTTTTTCCATATTCTGAGACCTGTGCTCGATCACGTCCCTGTTCTGATTATGGTAGAGCATTCAGAGCAGGATGATAAAACGGAGGTCACCGTGTCATACGGGGGAGATAAGTTTGATCCGGCAGAAAACGGGGACGGTTTTTCCTACAAAGTGCTTAACAGTACCGTCTGCAGCCTGACCTATCACTATGATCCGGACGCGAAACAAACGAATCTGATAAGGATTCTGATCTGATCTGGAAGGAATCTGTGCCAGGAATTCCCCGGGGTTTTGCCGGAAAAATGACAGAGGGGACACAGGCACAGGGCGGCGGGGCAGTGAACGGTAACGGCTGTCTTCGCACAGGTTATTCTTGTACAGATTCTAAGAGACGAGGTTTTATGGGACGAGGACAGAACAGGAGGAGAGAAAGATGAAGTATCGTACGCTTGGAAGGACAGGCCTCAACGTAAGTGAAATCGGCTTCGGCGGCGAGTGGCTTGAGCGCCACGAGGAATCTGAGTCTGTTGAGTTGTTGAAATATGCATGCGCTCAGGGAATCAACATCGTTGACTGCTGGATGCCGGATCCCAGGTCAAGGGATATCATCGGCAAAGCGATGGAGGGGAATCGGGAAAAATGGATTGTGCAGGGACACATCGGTTCCACCTGGCAGAACGGCCAGTATGTCCGCTCGAGGGAAATGAAGCATGTGGTGCCGGCTTTTGAGGATCTTTTGAAACGCATGAAGACGGACTACATGGATCTGGGCATGATCCATTATATCGATTCCCGGGAAGAGTGGGACACGTGCATGAATTCGGAGTACATTCAGTATGTCCACAGGCTTCATGAGGAAGGCGTTATCCGCCATATCGGCCTGTCCACTCACAATCCGCGGATCGGCACACTTGCAGTAAACAGCGGCTTCGTGGAAATGATCCTTTTTTCCATTAACCCGGCTTTCGATATGAGACCTGCCACCGAGGATCTGGATTCCATGTTCGGGGGCTATGACGCAGCGGAGTATTCCGGCATTGATCCGGAGAGGGCAGCCTTCTACCGGCTCTGCGAGGAGAAGAATGTCGGCCTGACCGTCATGAAAGGGTTCTTCGGCGGACGATTGTTTGACGCGAAGACATCACCCTTCGGTGTGGCGTTTACGCCGCTTCAGTGCATCCATTATGCGCTGACGAGGCCCGGCGTGTCCTCCATCCTGTGCGGCTATGACACGAAGGAGCAGGTCGATGCGGCGGTTGCCTATGAGACGGCTTCGGAGGAGGAGAAAGACTATGCTTCGGTGATCGCCAACGCACCGCTGCATTCCTATATGGGTCAGTGCACATACTGCGGACACTGCAAGCCATGTCCGGTGAATATTGATATCGCCATGGTAAATAAGTTCTATGACCTTGCCGTGCAGCAGCCGTCTGTTCCGGAGAGTGTAAAGGAACACTATGGGGCGCTTGGCGTGACGGCCTCAGCATGTATCGGGTGCAGAAGCTGCGAGAGCAGATGTCCGTTTGGCGTCGAGGTGGCAGCAAGGATGAGCAGGGCACAAGAGCTGTTTGGATATTGAAGCCATGCAGTTATACTGGTTACACTTTAATGACTGCCGAAGGCAGGAATTTAGTGTCACCGCATATACCGCGGTGACGATTTTCAAATCGGCAGATCATGTTGATCGCGAGTATAAGCGCTGCTTTGGGATTCGGATGCGGAATCATGGTACTGAATACGCATGCTGAACCAGTATCCTGTCTCATGTCCTGCTGAAGACAGCCGGCACGTACATGTGCATGATCCGCCTGATTGTGGTCTTTGGAGGAATGATATATGAATGCGTTCACGAACGAAGACATACAGATGCTTACAGAATTCCGGCATGATCTGCATCAGCATCCGGAACTGTCCGGGAAGGAGTACCGGACAACGAAGAGGATCCGGGATTTCCTGTCCTTTCTTCCCGGATGTCAGATCCTCAGCATGCCGGTGGAAACAGGAGTGGTTGCTAAGATCCCGGGGACAGAGGATGAAATCATGCTCAGAGCGGATATTGACGCGCTCCCGCAGACAGAATGCGTGGACATTCCCTGGAAATCATCCGTGCCGGGCGTAATGCATGCGTGCGG
>CACXFW010000115.1 GCA_902767065.1 uncultured Lachnospiraceae bacterium
GGTTGCTCATACGAACCTTGATTCTGTGCTTCGATAAATCGAGCACAGAATCAAGAACCGCATGGCAACCGCACAGGTATAAATAATCCTGGAGGTTCCTCTCAGTGCCAACAATACAATATGGAAAACAGTCCCTGCCGGCCGGGACGCTTAAGGAAGACAAGAGGGCGGCGAAAAAGATCGGTCCCGTCGGGATGGGGCGAAGAGCCCTCTACCTGAACAGCTTCTATATCAGCCGCATGTATTATGTCCTGTGGACGGAAGTGAAGCGGGTCTATAAGCTGGTCGCCATGTCAAAGGGCGGTTTTACCGGGATCGGGGCCTTTGGGTCCATGAGCTATCTGGTGGTGGAGCTTCGGGACGGCAGGACGAAGAAGTGCCAGATCAAGTATGAGAATCAGACGGATCAGGCGCTGGAATGGATCGCGGCGCATCATCCGGAGATTCCGGTCAGGAGCGAGAATGCCCAGAGGAAGCTGGATGAGAAGGCTCAGCGGGAAAGCCGTGAGATACAGATCCCTCCCGGCGAGGACGCGCAGCGCAGCATCCTCCTGCTTGAAGAGGCGCAGCAGTACCTGGAGGCGGAACCTTCCCTGTACCAGAACCTCAGCCGCGCTGCGGCAAAGAAGAGAGCACAGCAGAATATCCCGGCAGGGCGGCGTGCTCTGGGGATCTCCATCTTTGTCTGCTCGATCGCGCTGCTTGCTGCCGGGATCTTTCTGACGATCCAGAGGGCTCCATACGGCATCTATATGATCCTGTTCGGAGGGGCGTTCCTGCTGTTTTCCCTCTCGGGTAATCTGATCCCCATCGGCCGGAACTCTCCCAGGAGCATCGAATCACAATGGCAGGATGCGGTCCGTGCGCAGGAGGCGTATCTATCCGGATGGCCCGCCGCGTCTTCAAAGCTTTCAGAACAGGGAATCAAAGGAGGCACGGAAGGCTTTCCCGTTCCGGCCAGGTATGCGCACCCGGTGGTTTTGGAGCGGATGATCCGCGCCATCCGGCAAGGAAGGGCGAAGGATCCGGATAAGGCGCTCGGGATCGTGAAGGAAGACCTGAAGAAGCTGAACCGGTCCGTTAAGGTATCACAGGAAGAGTACGATGAGGTTGTAGCGGTGAAACCGATGTTTCTGGTATCAGAATACCAGTAAGGAACGGTACAGGTCCTGGGGAGTGCAGGGCACAGAACGATGATCAAGCAGCATTACACCGGCGCTTCCCGCCGGGCGATGAACCTCATATGGAATGCGGCGCAGGATTATGACTGGAACTGTCCGTTTCTTGCGTTTCATCCGAATGGGACGCCGGATGACTATCTGAATATGGTAATCGGACTGTCCGCGAAGTGGCTCGACCGGGAGCGCATCACGGACTTTTTCGAACGGCTTGGCACCGGTCCGACCATCGATGAAGCTTCCTCTTTGCTGTGGCTTGGGATCGAAAGCTGCGTGTATGGGAAGGAACTCCCCTCGCGGCCTGTCCTGGAGGAAATGCGCCGGCAGCGGGCGCTGGAATTCTTCCGGATCAGCGGGATGCTTTCGGAGCAGCAGATGTCGTTTATGAGTATCCGGGTGTATGACCAGGAGCTGATCAGGTGGAGCCATGTGCTGGGGCGCAGGGTCCTGGCCGTTACGCCCGGGGCAGTCAGACTGTCGGAAAAGCTGGAATTCTCACCCGAATGGGATTCGGATCAGGTTCTTGGCAGGATGCATGATATTCTCCGGGATGATTTTCACAGGACACTCTCCCGGACTACGGCCGGGGAGGCGGCTGCGGGATCAGGAATTCTTGGGAAGATCGCTGGAGTGTTTGCCAGGAATTCCCATAAGAGCGCGGATCTTCTGACGCTGCGAAAAGGAAGCGGACGGGGCGACGCAAAGAGAAGCGTGCACATTTTCCATGAGTTTGACCACCGCCTTGGGAGCGTGGATTCAGCGGCGGATCAAGCGTACATGGAAATGGCGTTCGGAAAGTGCATGTATTCGGAAACGGAGATGGGGATTCTGGAGAAGGCCCTGTGCAGGGACAACGATTCCGGCTGCAGGCTGTGGTTTTCCTCCTGGGAAGAAAAAGGAAGGGACGCCGGGAAGAAAACAGAGACGAAAGATCCCGGGATGGAAGCAGAGGCGAAAGATGCCGGGAAGGGGGCAGAGGCGAAAGATCCCGGAAAGGGAACAGAGACGAGAGATCCCGGAAAGGGAACAGAGGCAAAAGATGCCGGAAGAGACCGCAGCTTCGGGAGAACAAAGGAAGCGACGAGGCTCAGAC
Organism: uncultured Lachnospiraceae bacterium; assembly: GCA_902767065.1. Classification (GTDB taxonomy): domain Bacteria; phylum Bacillota; class Clostridia; order Lachnospirales; family Lachnospiraceae; genus Porcincola. The sequence goes on from CACXFW010000115.1 coordinate 2,272, forward strand.
GGGATCAGGAGACACAGTGGAAGAGGAATGAAGAATTCTACCGAGCGCATGTGTTCCAGATCAGCGAGAGCATCCGGAACCTGAGCGCGCAGACACAGATCCTCTTTGAATCCTGGCTGAGCTATCTCCCCGCCAGGGCAAAGAGCGGTAGGCTGGAGGCAGAAAGAGCCTGGCGCCCTGGCGCTGTGTCAGACATGAAGATCTTTCTGGCAGACAGTGAGCCGGATGACGCCTCGGTGTGCGTTGACCTTCTCCTGGACGCTTCCCAGTCGAGAATGAATGCGCAGGAGATGATCGCCTCGCAGGCATATGTGATCGCCAGAAGCCTGGAAGAGGGCCATGTTCCGGTCAGGGTGACGGCATTTCGCTCCCTTCGCGCTTACACGATTCTGCAGACACTGAAGGACTTCGGTGAAAGAGGCGGGGAAGGAATCTTCCGGTATTATGCCGGAGGATGGAACCGGGACGCTCTGTGCCTGAAGGCCATGCAGTATCTGATGGCAGAAGAGAAAAGGGCCGGGGCCTTCCGGACAAGGATCCTGATGGTACTCACTGACGCCAGCCCGAATGACTCCATCCCTCTCCCGCCGAAGGAGGGCAGCCTGTTCCCCCGGGAATATGAGGGAGATGAACCGGTCAGGGATGCGCAGGAAGCTGTGCGGAGGCTGAGATCGGACGGCGTACTCACCTGCGCGCTGTTCTACGGAGCGACGGCGCATCTGGATGAGGTGTATCAGATCTATGGAAATCAATATGTCCGCGTCAAAACGCTAACCCAGCTTCCGGGTGCCGTGTGCGAACTGCTGGGAAGGTGTCTTGCCAGGACGAATCGGTATACTGGTTAACGCCAGCGCTTTCCGGCGCCAAAGCCTGGAAGCCGGTCACGGTATCCGGTATCAGTTAAGGAGCCGGATCCCGTTCGAAAGGTCCGAAGGACGAAGCAGGTTCGATTACGGGATCTGTATCCGAACGGATCCTGTCAGGAATAAACTATGGTTTATAGAGGAGAAGCGGAATGAGAGATCTGGAACAGTTTCTGAGGGAAGAAGGCGTATCGGGAGCACTCCTGGATGAGGTTGCCAGGTTTCGAGAACAGTATTCTACAGACGATTCTTTCCGGGAGAGGATCCCTGCTCCGGCCTGTTTTTATTACGGGAAGGCCGTGTGGGAGAAGGCAATCGCAGCGCTTTTGTGCGGGGAGAATCTTCTTCTGGCAGGACCGAAGGCAACCGGGAAAAATGTTCTTGCCGGGAATCTTGCACATCTGTTTGCCCGTCCCCTGTGGAACGTCAGCTTTCATGTGAACGTGGATGCCGCTTACCTGATCGGATCAGATACCTACGACGGAACGAAGGTGGTGTTCCGGCCGGGACCGGTGTATCTGTGCGCGAAGAGGGGCGGGTTCGGCGTTCTGGATGAGATCAACATGGCCCGGAATGAAGCGCTTGCCGTTTTGCACGCGGCGCTGGATTTCAGGCGTGTCATTGATGTGGCCGGATACGATAAGATCGATGTCAGTCCCGCGGCCCGCCTGATCGGAACCATGAATTACGGATACGCGGGGACGAGAGACCTGAACGAAGCGTTGTGCTCCCGCTTCGCGATCCTGGACATGCCTCTGATTGCCAGAAACGACCTGCTCCGGCTTCTGGGGGATACCTTCCCGGACATGAAAGAAACGATGCGGCTCCAGTTTGCGGAGCTGTTCTACGAGCTTGAGCGGAAGGCGGAAAGCGCGGAGGTTTCGGAGCGCGCGCTGGATCTGAGAGGGCTTCTGGACGCTGCCGCGCTGATCCGGAAGGGAGTGTCGAGCGGGGACGCATTGGAGATGTGCATTGTGAACAAGACGTTTGACGCATATGAGAGAGGCCTCGTCATGGATGTGATCCGGGCCAGGCTTCCGCTGGATCTGGACAAAGCGGCTGTGTTTGACAAGACAGAGGTGACAAGCTGATGCCTGAGCTGTTCCCGGAATTATTCGCTGAAACGATGAGAAGGCTTCTGAAGGACGATTTTGAAGACTTCTCGGCATCCTTTCTTGAGAGCAGGAAAAATGCGCTCCGGGTGAACCGTCTCAAGGATTGCGGCGCAGGCTTTGAAGCATCCGCGCCGTTTCCGGTAACAAGGGTTCCGTGGACTGACAATGGGTATTATGTCGACTACCGGGACAAGCCGGGACAGCATCCCTGGTACCGGGCCGGAGTGTATTATCTGCAGGAGCCCAGCGCGATGGCGCCGGCGCAGATTCTGCCGGTGTCCCCGGGAGACCGTGTGCTTGACCTGTGTGCCGCCCCCGGCGGGAAGGCAACCGAGATCGGCGCCAGGCTTGCCGGGGAGGGAATCCTGATCGCGAATGAGATCTCCGCCTCCAGAGCGAGAGCCCTGGAGCGCAACATCGAGCTGTTCGGGATCCGGAACTGTGTGGTGACAAATGAACCACCCGCAAGACTTGCGCAGCGGTTTGAGGCTTATTTTGACAGGATCCTGGTGGATGCCCCCTGCTCCGGGGAAGGAATGTTCCGCAAGGATCCGGACGCGGTTCGTAAATGGAGCGCGGAGAAGGTAAAAGAGTGTGCCGCCATCCAGAGGGAGCTGATTCTTAAGGCTGCGGATATGCTGCGGCCGTCCGGGTACATGGTTTATTCCACCTGCACCTTTGAACCTGAGGAAAATGAACTGGTCATCGCGCACCTTCTCCGGGAGCGGCCGGACATGGAGCTGGCGGAGATTTCCTGCACAGGCGGAAGGGAAACCTTCTCCAGGGCATATACCCTTCAGGAGCTGGCGGACAGGGGATATGGAACCGGAACGCGGGAACGGACACAGCACGGGGATAGGCCAGGGATGGATCTGCCTAAAGAGGCGCGGACAGATCCGGTCCGGGAAGCACAAAGCGCCCGGAGCAGGGATCCGCAGACGGATGCGCCGGAGGGTGTGCGAATGGATCTGTCCAAAGCGGTAAGGATCTGGCCGCATCTTGCAAAAGGAGAAGGACATTTTATCGCGCTCATCAGGAAAA
>CACXFW010000116.1 GCA_902767065.1 uncultured Lachnospiraceae bacterium
CCCGGTTGTGGGGAAGTTCCCGCTCCACGGGCCTGATCCGAGTTTTGTACTGCCGCTTACAGGCAAGCCTGACGCGTCAGATACAAAGACTCAGATCGGCCGTGAATAGTAACCACAGATCGAAAGTTCGCAACGAAAGTCCATCGTTTTATCTTGACCTTTCTTTCCATTATGAGGTATTCTGTAACCAGAAACGGCTACGCCGTGGAAGCCACAGTTTTGTTTCTGTAAAAAATATTAATTTCCTTTGCAATTATTCTTAGCCTTGATTGCACACTGTCTCGTATTATTCTGTAAAGGTTCCTGCAATTTCAGGATGCGTCTCAGGTTCAGATTACCGGGCCAAGTATTTTCTATCATAGGATGGGGTTGCCTTGAGACGGTTCTGTATTCATGATACAGGTTCCGGAAGAATCCCAGAGCCTGTCGGTTCTGGAAGATCAGAAACAGCAGACAGGATCGCCGGCCGGGTTCCGGCGGAAAGCGTTCCGGAAAGGAAATAATATGACAGAACAGGTATTAAGAAGTTTATTTGATTTTCAGAGATTGATTCGGAACCCGAAACTGGATGCGATGATTGAGAACACGCGCTCTGAGACTGCCATATTCCTCAGTGAAAGCGAACTCGAATACGTCAACGCTGCCGGTATTCCCGAGATGATGGGTCTCTCTGGAGAAAACAGTGATCAGAAGGACAGTCCATGGAATCTGCATTGACCTATGAACAGGTTTATCAGAATTACAGCAAGAAGGTGATGGGCTATATCCGGCCACGGATCAACAATCCGGCCGATGCGGAAGATCTGCACTCTGCTGTATTTACGAAGGTGTATGAAAAGTTCTCTTCGTTTGATCAGTCGAAAGCCTCCGTTTCCACCTGGATCTATACGATTGCGCGTAATACCCTGATCGATTTTTTCCGGACCCGGCGGATTCATGATGAACTAGCCGAGGAAGATATCGTAGAGGAGGACGCCTTTCAGGGGATTCTGAATGAGGAGACGCTGGATGAGCTTGCGAAGGCTCTGGATCAGCTGGCCGACAGAGAGCGTGAGATCATCATTCTTCATTACTATTACAACAAACAGCTGAAGGAGATCGCGGTGAAGCTGCGTATGTCCTACAGCAACTGTAAGCTGGTTCATAATAAGGCATTAATGAAACTGCGGCAGTATCTTTCATGATACGCCGCTTTTTTGATTCCGGCAGCCTTTCTCCTCTATAAACCATAGTTTATTCCCGACAATATCCGTTCGGATAAAGGTCCCGTAATCGAAACTGCTTCGTCCCTCAAGACTCAACCTTTCGAACGGTATCTGGCTCATCTCAGATTCTCATAGGTATAGACTCTGGTGCCAAGTGAATACGGCGTCAGCTGATAGCAGTAATAATTGATAAAATTCGTGTAGAGTGTATTCGCGTGTGCCCTCCAGACCAGGCGTGGTTTGTTCTCCGCGTCATCATCCGGATAATAGTTCTTCGGCATCTGGATCGAGATTCCCTTGTCGATATCACGGCGGTATTCATTTGCCAGGGTCAGGCGGTCATATTCCGGATGTCCCATCACATAGATTCTGCGTCCGTTTCTGGACATGACCAGGAAAACCCCCGCCTCCCTTGATTCCGCGAGAATAATCAGATCATCGCACCTGAGGATATCCTCCTTTCGCACCTCCGTCCAGCGGCTGTTGGGTGCGTAGAAGGTATCGTCGAAGCCCCTGACAAGCGGAATCTTCCGGTTCATCACCTTGGTCCGGTACAGGCCGAACAGCTTGTAGCCCAGCTCCCGTTTCCGGATTCCGTACCGGTGATACATCGCAGCCTGTGCCCCCCAGCACAGATGCATCGTCGATGTTACGTGATCATCCGCCCAGTCAAAGATCCCGCACAGCTCTTCCCAGTAGTCTACCTGCTCGAACTCCATCTGTTCAACCGGCGCTCCGGTGATAATCATGCCGTCATAGTAATTCGCCTTGATCTCATCAAAGATCTGATAGAACTTATTCAGATGATTGGCCGTCGTATTCTTTGCTTCATGGGAGCTGACACACATGAACGTGATATTCAGCTGCAGGGGAGTATTGGACAATGACCGAAGCAGCTGAAGCTCCGTATCCTCCTTCAGCGGCATGAGGTTCAGAATCAGGATCTCCAGGGGACGGATCTCCTGAACATCCGCCTGGTCCTCTCTCATTACAAAGATGTTTTCCCTGTCAAGGATCTCCCTTGCCGGTAAGTCGTTCTGTATGCGAATCGGCATCTGTTTTGCCCTGCCTTTCTTTCTTCACTCATTCTGTTTTGCGGTTGATATATCATCGTGTTTCCTTAGCTTCTTTCCCCCAGAAGCTCCAGAAGCTGCTGTTCCGTTATGATTGGAATACCCAGCTTTTTGGCTGTCTGATTCTTATTGGAAGCGGAGGCTGGATCATTATTGACCAGGTAGTCTGTCTTTCCTGAGACAGACCCGGTCACCTTGCCGCCCGCCGCCTCAATGGCTTCCTGTGCTCTTCGCCGGTTTGGAAACTGTGTGAGCGTCCCTGTGATCACAAAGACTTTTCCCGCAGCCAGATTCCGGCCGGACGGATCTGTCCCATCAAAAGCCGGTTCGTCCGGCCCCGGTTTGATCCGGATCTGCGTGAGAAGGTCATCCAGCATCTCACGGTTGCCTTCCTCCTGAAACCATGCAGCCATAGCGTTTGCCATGACCGGCCCAACCCCGTCAATCCGGCAAAGCTCCTCCTTTGTCGCGCCGCGCACACGCTCAATGTCACCGTCAAAGAACCGGCTGACCACCTTTGCATTTGCCACTCCGATATTCGGAATTCCCAGCGCGAACAGAACCCTTGGCAGTGTAGTATCCCGAGCCCTTTCAATGTTTTCCCGAAGGTTCTGCATGCTCTTTTCACCGAACCCTTCCATGGAAATGATCTCTTCACTCCATCTCTCAAGCCGGAACAGATCCGCAAAGGACCGGATCAGCCCTCGTCCGATGAACTTTTCCAGGCTCATCTCAGACAGGCCTTCGATATTCATTGCATCCCTTGAGACAAACTGTACGAAGGAGTGGATCCTCTTCGCTGCGCAGTCCGGGTTTTCGCAGACCAGGGTTTCGGTTCCCTGCGCATTGTGAAGAAAGGCAGGATGTCCACAGGCGGGACACCGGTCCGGAATCCGGATCGTCCCGGACTTCGTCAGGTTCTCAGCGATCTGGGGAATAATCATATTCGCCTTATAGACGCTGATCTGATCCCCGATTCCAAGCATCAGGGAGCGGACGATACTGACGTTGTGTACACTTGCCCTGCTCACCGTCGTCCCTTCCAGCTCGACCGGCTCAAATATGGCAACAGGATTGATCAGTCCGGTCCGGGAAGGATTCCACTCAATCGCAGTCAGGTGCGTAAGCGCCTGCTCGTCCTGCCATTTGAATGCAAGCGCGTTCCTGGGTGACTTTGCGGTATTGCCGAGAGAATCCCCGAAGGCGATGTCGTCGTACAAGGCGACAAGGCCGTCTGACGGAATCTCGTAAGTCCGGATCTTCTGTTCAAAATATGTAAGGACCTCATCCAGATTCCCTGCATCCGCGATCCGGTATTCCACTGTCTCAAATCCCTGCTTTGCAAGGAAGGAGTACTGGTTCTGCCTGGAGTTTTCAAAATCTACGCCCTCCGCTTTTACAAGGGAAAAAGCGTAGAACCTCACGCTGCGTCCGGCTGTCACTTCACTGTTAAGCTGGCGTACGGAACCGCTGCACAGATTTCTTGGATTCTTATACAGCGCCGCGCTCTCCCCCAGGGACGCATTGATCCTTTCAAAATCAGGATAGGAAATTACTGCCTCTCCGCGAAGAACAAGCTCTCCCCTGTAAGAGATTCTGACCGGAAGGTTCCGGAAGGTCCTGGCATTTGCCGTAATGACGTCGCCGGTCAGTCCGTTTCCCCTGGTAACCGCTTTTTCCAGCTTCCCATCCCGGTAAGTCAGAACAACCGTAAGCCCGTCCAGTTTCCAGGAAACAAGCGTTTTGTGCGTACCGATAAATGACCGGAGCTGCTTAGTGTCCTTCGTTTTCGCAAGAGACAGCATCGGTCTTTCATGAGCTTCCTTCGGCAGCTCATCCACCGCTTCATATCCGACCTTGTGAGTCGGACTGGCAGCCAGGACGATCCCGGTCTCCAGCTCAAGCCTCTCCAGTTCCTCATAGAGCGCGTCAAACTCGAGGTTGCTCATGATCTCGCGGCTTTGAGCATAATAAGCCCTGCTTGCCTGATCCAGAAGATCGACGAGTTCTTTCATGCGCTGAAGTCTGCTTTCCTGTGCCATTTCCCGAATCCTCCGCCCTCGTGTGCAGCTGCCTTTTCAATTCGCTGATTTCATCCTGAGTCAGCGGGCGATACGCTCCTTCCGGAAGGTCTCCCAGAAGGATATTCATCACCCGGATCCTTTTCAGAGAGGTCACCTCATATCCCAGTGTCCGGCACATCCGGCGGATCTGCCGGTTCATCCCTTCGGTCAGGATAATGCTGAAGCATTCTGCATCCACCTTCCTGACCCGGCATGGCCGTGTGGTTCTGCCAAGATCCTCCAGGTATACGCCTTCCCGCATTTTTTTCAGGAAACCGGGTGTCACAAGGCGGTCCACACACACCACATATTCTTTCTCATGGAAAGAGCGCGCCTTCTGGATCCGGTTTGACACATCTCCGTTATTTGTCATCAGGATCAGTCCTTCCGACTCCTTATCCAGACGTCCGACCGCAAAGACACGAGGATCCTTCGGAACCAGATCCTCCAGAACCCGGTCTGATCTGGATCTGTCTGTCGTGACGACAACCCCTCTGGGCTTATTGACGGCGAGAAAGATCTCGTCTGCCTGTGCCAAAACCTTCTCCCCGCAGACTGTCACTTCATCCCCGGGCGTGACTTCCTGGCCCAGGACTGCCTTCTCTTTGTTCACGGCAACACGCCCCAGACAGATCAGCCGGTCCGCTTCCCGTCTTGAGCAAACACCATGCGCGCTCAGATATTTATTCAGTCTCATTGTACCCAACAGGAAAGCTGCCGCAGAGGATACGGCAGCTTTCTTCATACTGGCTAACCTTAGGATCTGTTCAGCGGCTACTTCTTTAAAGTGCCGACGCCAGAGTGCGTCAGCTGAAGTTCAGATATTCGCTGGAGACATATCCATCGATCTTGTTTCCTGTAGAATCCGTGAAAATGACATGCGTCCAGTCTCCCTCCTTTGAAACAATGCTGACCTCCTGGCCAGGATAGAGGGTTGCGAGGACCGCGCCGTTCGTGCTCCCCTCGGAGCGGATATTGACATTCGCGGTGGCAGTCGCGGTTCCGTTTGTCGTTGTACTACTGCTGTCTGCGCCTGCCGCTTCGGTTGTCTCCTGATTCCCTGAGGAGCCGGAACTGTCTGAACTGTTATCCTGCAGCCTGGAATCGGTTCCCTTCAGTTCCTCATACTGCCGGTTCACTTCATCGATCAGCTGCTGAACTCCCTCGCTGGCGTTGGACTCATTGATAAAGTCCGCGTAATCGCCGCGGTCGGAGGAGATCTTCAGGTCTGAGCTGTCTGTTGTAATGACCAGAAGCGGATTCAGAAGGGTCGGAATTCCCTTCTTGTCTTCGTCCTCCTGACACTCGCAGTACACATAGACAAGCCAGGAATCATCTACCGGTCCGTCCTTCGAATAGGTTGTAATGTTATCAAAGCTCTTGAACTTGTCATTCAACGCAAAGGCATCTTCCTTCACGGTATCATTCCATGGCTCAACGATGGTCGCGAGCGTCTGCTCATCCTCGGCAGTAACCGCGTTGTAATACTTTGTCGCGAGCTCGAGGTGCGGCTTTTCATTCATAGTAAGCCCTTCCCCGGCTTCAGGAGCGGAGATGCTCACGGAAGAAACGCTTTCCGTGCTGCTCTGTTCATCGGAGGATGCCGCAGTCGGTTTTGTTGTTCCGGTATCGCTTTTCTTCGAGGAAGATCCGCCGATCAGACGGAAAATGCAGAATCCGATTATTATGACCAGCACCACTGCCAGGCCTAGCAGAACATAACGCAGATTATCTGACAACCATTCCCTGAAATTATCCAACATGCCATCTTCCCCCAGTTTCATTGATTCTAAAGCCAGAAAGACCGAACCACCGAATTCCACTCATATTTTGATTATAAAAGGTCGGTATCCAAATTGCAATTCATAATGTGAAGAAAGAGGCAACTATTCGTGTAGCTATTCAGCACCCCCCATTGCTCAGAACACTTCGTGTTCTTCGCTGTGGGCGGACAGAGCGGTTTCACCGCTTGTCCGCCCCCTGGAACCGCTCAGA
>CACXFW010000117.1 GCA_902767065.1 uncultured Lachnospiraceae bacterium
ACATTTCAAGGAAATATGGCATTCCTCTGTGCGGATGGTGTCCGAAAAACGGATGGGCAGAGGACTATCCTTCTGCGCCCGGTCTTCTAAGGGACTACCCAGAGCTTCAGGAAACACCTTCAGAAGGGACAAGGCAGCGGACAGAATGGAACATGCGCGATGCCGACGCCATCCTGACTATTGTCCCAAAAGAATCTCTCCCATCACCGGGAACAGACATTGGGCTTCTGGAAGGAGAAAACCTGAAAAAGCCAATGCTCACTGTTTCAGGGATGGAAGATATTCCCCGGATCACAGCATGGTTTCACAGCCTTCCTGATGAAATCGAGCTGTGTGTCGGCGGGCCAAGAGCCAGCGAATGCAGCAGTGCGTATGATTTAGCCGGAAGGATGCTTTCCGCTGTACTTGAAACAATTGAACGAAATCGGGTTCAGGAATGATGAAGGCTCTGCCAGTCGGTTATGAAACATCTCCAGAGCCCGGCTGTCTGATCAGATTGCCTGTTTCGCCTTCAGAAACCCGCCTTCCTTTTCGCTTTGCTCCCAGAGTTCCACCGATAACGGTGCAAAGATTAATCACGAAAGTCGAACAGTTTTTTTACCGGGACGTTCAAAACGTCTGCGATATCCAGAAGCTTCTCAAGGGAAATCGAAGTCGGCATGTTTGGCGCTTCCAGGTTGCTGATATGAGTACGGCTGAGATTCACTGCATCAGCCAGTTCAATCTGCGTAATATTCTTCAGCTTTCTGTAATACGCGACTGTCAGCCCTAACTGGGTAAACTGTTTTGTTCTCTGATCATTCCTGTTCTTCATGATGATTCTTTCCTCCTTCGTCTCTTCCTTCCGGCACAATCATAGTATTGTCCATTCAGAATCGTTGTTTCTACCCATATTCTGCAATCAGTAAAAGCAGATTTCGCTTTCAGGTTTTCACCCGACATCCGCTTCAGAGAATCCCCATGTCGGATACTTCTGGACTCTGTCATTCCACAGACCGGCAGAGAACATGTATGGATACTCATCCGATCCACCATCGTTCCACACACTGTCACAGTAATACCAGGAATCATCAACCTTCACCAGATCCCAGACATGGCCCTGCGGATCATCAGAAATTGTACCGAAATCAAGCCTGCAGTCGATCCCCACGGAATTGCACATATGCTTGAACAGATTCGCGTATCCCCTGCAGGATGCAATTCCGTCTTCTACTGCATTTGAGAGCAAAACATCCGATCCCGTGATCAGTCCTGCATTCTCGTCAAGGCACAGGCAGTCACATACATAATTGTTGATGGCAATAACGGCCTCTTTTTCTGTCATACCCTGCCTGATGAGTTCTCTTCCCTTCCGGTAAGCTTCCTCCTTCAGCTGCATGTTTTTTGAATATAGGACTCGGGCATCTTCCATACCGGCAAAAACGATTTTTCCGTCTGCCTGATTTACGGACAGGGAATTCGGCAGATAGGGGAAGAAAATATCGTTCTGTGCCTGGAGGATTGTCATGGTTTCCATAAATGAAAACCCCGGATCATCCAGAACCAGCTCGTCATTCTCCCTGTTTCTGAAAGCGTCCTCCAGACTGTTGATAACATCTTTTTCATCAGGCGTAAGGATATCATATGGATACCGATTATCTATCTCCTCCATGGATACCCTGTTATGGTTGCTCACATGCGGATATAATACGATCTCAGGGATCGTATTGCCTGCACCTGATTCTCCTGTTGCTGAAGACCAGTCTTTTGATATTCCGGAATCATCCCCCATGGTTGAATCCGGAACCACAGAAGGAGGTCTCCTGTCAGTTTCAGCTGTTCCACCTTCCGCAGACGGGTTCGTTTCTATCCTGTTCCGATCCGGGGATGAAGCAGACTGTGAAGGTACATTTTCCAAACTTTCGGGATGTGTTGATGTGATCGGAATATCTGCCTGGCTCTCGGATGATGGCTCTGTTCCTTCTGTCTCCTCATCCGGATTTACCGTCCAGTCCCGTGCCTGCCGGAGTTCAAACTCCTCCTCAGCCTTCCGGAGCAGCTCCAAGAGCCTTGTCTTAATGTATGAATCCTCCAGACTGTCCGCTTTTTCTTCTGCCAGAGTCAGCTTCTGTCTGGTCGCATCGTCCCTGATCTGATCTTTTCTGTAATCCCAGACCGAGAGTGCAGCCGCAATCGCATCGCGTTCTGCCTGTCCTTTCCGTTCATCTGAATCCTGTACATCAGGTATTTGTTCCGGAGCTTCCTGCATCAGAAGATCCATGAATTCTTCCGCTTCATAAAGAAGATCTTCATCGATGTCAGGAAACTCTTCCTCCCCGCTTTCCGATACCGGCTGGTCTTCTGTCCTGACAGGTTCCGGCCGGCCTTCGGTCTCGGGAGAATCTGTCTTATGCTCTGAGCGGAACGATAGCAGAACCGATGTAAACACAAGAAGGCCGATCATCACGCCGCCAATGATCAACAGCAGTTTCCTTCTATCATCATCCATTGTCATTTCCGACCTCCTGCTTATCACATTATACCTTTATAGGTATTTTGTTTTCAAAAAAATAAATCATGCAATCCATGGACTTAATCTCCGGAAAACGATGGAGGAATCCCTGAGTTTATCCATCGCGCCCTTCTCTATCTGACGGACACGCTCTCTGGTCAGGTGATACTTCCTGCCTATTTCCTCGAGTGTTTTTCCTTCCTGGGTTCCGTCGCATCCCCACCGCATTCGGACTATATCCTCTTCCCTTCCATGAAGGACAATGGAAATAACCTGATTAACATCTTCACTCATACTGTCCATGACGGCAGTCTCTTCAACATCTACAGACATGTCAGTCAGCTGGCTTCCGATATCAGCATCATAGTCTTCACCGGAAAAGGCATCAATGGAATCCACTCCCTTCTTAACATTCCGGTAGGCAGAAATGATATCCATACCAAGTTTGAATTTCTTTGCCAGAACCTGATCAGAAGGTTCTCTGCCATGCTTCCTTTCATATTGAATGATAAACCGGGTGATGTCTTTCTGGCGGTCGTGGATGTAGACTGGAATACGAATCGTATTGCTGTTGTCCGAGATATAACGGGTCACTGCCTGCTTAATCCACCATGTTGCATAGGTGGAAAACTTGCAGCCCATATCCGGATCATACTTTTCTACTGCTTTCATAAGCCCCAGGTTTCCGGCCTGCATCAGATCCTGGAGTTCAATATTGGATGAGTACAGATATCTTTTGGCTATACTGATGACCAGACGAAGATTCGACGTGATCATCTTTTCTTTTGCCTCCCTGTCACCCTGCTTCACTTTTATGGCAAGTTCATGTTCCTCATCTCTCGTCAGGAGCCTGTACCTGTTCACATCCATCAGATACAGCCGGATACTGTTCATGACAAGATCTTCTCCGTCATCGTCAATACAATCCAGAAAATCGTCCCTGATCTCCATATCCAGCGCTTCAATGGCATCCATCAGCTCTGCTCTGAGCGATGGATCACTGATCCCCTGATTCTCCATTTCAGCTGTCAGTTCCTTTACTCTGACATACCCTCTCTTTCTGTATGACTTGCTAATCCGTACCGCCAGCACATCAATGTCCACCATATCAAAATCCTCCTGCCATATTACTGATATTTACCATAATATCTATATAGGTATATTATGGACAAACAAATTGGCAACAGACCAATTTCTGTTACCTACTCTATGCAATACAGTAATACTTTTGCAAAACGATGTCAATCCTTTTTTCTTGATCCAGATTCATTCCATTTCCTGCTTAATCGTTATAAAAGCAAAGGCAATACAAAGAATTATGACACTGCAGGCAATGAAGAACACAATTATCTTCGCAGGAGACATGAAACCAGAACCGTCTCCGTTTTTTTCCGATTCGGTTTCCATGTTGGTTTCCTCAATATGTTCCGCGCCTACATCTTCACGAAACTCTATCTGAATGTGACCGTAGCCCTTCTCAGAAATCACTATATCCCCATCATCATAAACAGGATCATACTTCTGCATCACATCCCCAAGGATTTTCGCTTCAAAGAGCCGGTAGGTTCCAGCGGGGACAAGTTCCGTCTGTACGTACCCATTCACCTGTCTCAGGTACAGGCTTTCTACCCCTTCACCGCTGCTGACGGCAACAACCACGTCCTTTCCCAGAAGCTCGTCCGGCAGAATCGCTGAAACCGCAAGTGTGCCTGTTTTTCCGTTCTCCGGCAGCATAAACCAGGAACCCGAACCATCCTCCTGCCCGCTTTTGTCCGCCCTTTCCAGTTCATCCCTCTCTTCGAGAATCCGATACTGCTTATCAATCAGAACAAATCTTGTTCTGCCGCTGCTTTTATCCCTGACCCATACGGATTCCTTATATACTTCAACCGGTCCGTCAAGATCATACGGAACGCCATTCTCCCATTTCACAACAATCGGGATATCCAGATCGGCTGCAGAGACAGTCAGAAAAGAAATAGACAAGCATACGGAAACGGAAAGCAGGAACCTGGTCAATACGATTCTTCCCTTCATATATTTCCCCCTTCCCTTCATGGCTGCTACTATAAATCCAATCATACTATGACATTCTATGTCAACTCGCGGGTGATTAGATGCGGAAGGACAGCACTGTCTGTCTGGCTGACAGAAGATCAGTCGAGTCCTTTCGGCCTGCGGAAATAATTGAAGTTGTTCGTTGTCGTCACGGTCACGGTCTGGGTCGTTTTCGAACACTGGATCCAGATTCGCTGTCCAAGCTCGTTTGTCCCCATAAAGATCCCGACCGTGTTGTAAGGGATAATATCCTCCTCTGTCTGTTCCACCATCGGGTTCAGGCGGTCGTCATACGAGTTAATGAACCCAAGATCCCCCGGCCTCAGATCCTTTTCCGTTACACTGCTCCTGTTTCCGATTTCATCCGTATTCTCCCAGATCTTAACAATCTGCCCTGTATTCCCCCCGCCTATGGTATATCCTGAATACCGGAAAATGAAATTCACAAAGCCTCCTGAATTCAGGCCGCAGGCAACCTCTCCGTTTCCTTCCTCTGTTTCTGTCCAGCCAAAATCTGAGATGCCTGTATGGTTCCCCGGTTCTCCATCCTCCTGGTACGGGATGACACCAACGCAGCTCAGTGCATTCAGGATCAGCTTCCTTCGTTGTTCGGACACTTTGGAAGGAGAAACCGATGCAGTTTCCTGTATCGTATAAACCCTTGCATCCCTGTGCCAGATTGATTTCCTGACAGAGACTTTGACATACTGCCCTCTGGCCGTATCAAAGAACCATTTCCCTCCGCGGGAGGAAATCTCAATCAGGTTCCCGTCGTAGCCGTACGGTTTCCCGTCCTTCCAGACCGCAATCCGTGGGCAATCCACATACTCTGCATATTTTGCTAGCATCTCCTCATCCAGTTCCACATCCACGTCATCTACACCGCTGATGCCGTCGTACAGTTCTGTCCATTTACTTTTTGATATGATGGATGCCTGATCCCGGTTTTCACGGTCCCAGTAAAAATCGTCATCACCATCTTCCATAAGCTTGTCGAATCCTTCCGGATATTCGCCGACCGCCACCGCTTTCCGTTTATAGCTGTATCCGTTATTCACATCCGTATAGAACAGTTCCGGAATGTGATGAATCCGGATCTCGATATCAAGGTCATAGTGGTCACCGTCGCACCAGTATTCCTCATGTCCCGGACAATAATAGATCACTGCTCTTTCCCTGTGGCCGCTGCAATACGCTTCATAATCATGGCAGGTATAATTGTAGAGGCGTTCCTTACAGTAATATCCGTATCTCGGCT
>CACXFW010000118.1 GCA_902767065.1 uncultured Lachnospiraceae bacterium
ATCGTCCCTAGTGTGTCGTCTCAATCATTCTTTTATTAATTCGTACCACCTTGTCGTCAGCTGTTGCGTTGTCGTCAGTCAGCGTAGTTAGGAACTGTTCAGATTCCCATCAGCTTCAGCACCCGCGCAGTCGCATGACCGTCGCAGCCGCTCATGAAGCGGTACTTGAAAGCGCGTACCCTGGCAAGATCAAATTCCGCGTCTTTGTCCTGAAGGACCTCAACAAGCTCTGACGTCGTCCTGCAAACCGGCCCCGGCATCATGTCAGATACCGGATAGTAGAATCCCCTCTCGTCCAGATAACGCTCCATGTCATACGCAAAAAACACCATCGGACGCTCAAACAGCGAATACTCAAAGATCAGGGAGGAATAATCCGTAATGCAGATATCCGCCGCGGTGAGAAGCTCCTCAATCGAAACCTGGTCTGTCATGTCAAAGGCGAAATTTCTGCAGCTATCCGGAATCTTCGGCCGGTCCTTTGCCCTGATGAACGGGTGATGGTTGATCAGAAGAATATAATCCCTGCCAAGCGCCTTCTTCATCAGCGGAAGATCCAGCGCATCCGGCGCCGCGGCGCGCCCTACCGTCCCGCGGAAGGTCGGCGCGTACAAAAGGATCTTTTTTCCCGGCAGCATCGCCAGGTCCTGCGCATGCTCCCGGTCTGCTGCCCTGTCCGAGTAGATATCGCCGATCCTCTCCATGATCTCCCGTGAGGTCTCCCTCCGGGAAGAGGCAGGGTCTGACCTTCCGGAAGACCTCTGATCCCTCAGAAACAGATCCGGCGCCATACGCCGCAGAATCCAGGCCACCTTTCCGCATGCTTTCCGGCGATAGGAGCTGCTGAAGAACATGTCGGTCCTGCTCACCCCGACCGGCAGAATCCGGTCGACACGATCCTCCATATGAAATGCTTCCGCGTACGCCCAGATCACTTCCGGAGAGGATACTGTCACATAAGAGAAATTCCCATGCACCGGATACGCGTCCAGGTCCTCGCGGGTCGTGCCAAAGCCGGACCCGACCGCGCTGTAGCCAAACTTTTTAAACGCGCCGCAGGCATGCCAGGTCTGAATCACCGTCGTTTCAGGCCGCATCGGAAGACAGCTCAGAAAGTAGGAAACCTCGTTGACAAAGATAAACTGCGCCCTCGCCAGCTGTGGAATCGCTTTCAGGCAGTTCTTCACGACGATGCTCCGGTTTTCCATCCCCTCCCGGATACAGACAACCGACATGGTCCACTCCGGATCCCTTTCACCGGCTATGCCCTGTACAGACGCATCACCGGCCCTGTTCTTTTTCTCTTCTCCGGAGAGTTCCCTGTGCTGGTTTCTTTTCTCCAGCGCAGCCCGGATCATCCGGAAGTTATCCGACAGTCCCTTCTCCCGGATCTCCAGAAATACCACGCGCCCCGGTATGACATCCGCCTTGCATGCAGCGCGGTACCTTGCAGGATAGAGCTTCCTGAGGGTCAGGTTTTTATAGGAATCGCGCACAAGCGTCCGGAAAGAAGATTTTTTTTCACCCATAATTCTTTCCCCCTGTCCTCTCTGTCTCCTCTATAAACGACAGTGGATTCCTGGCAGGATCCGTTCGGATGCTGCCCCCGCAGCCGAAACTGCTTCGTCCTTCGGACTTGTACTTTCGAACGGTATCCGGCTGCCCTGCTTCCGGCTTTGCCGGCAGGCCTTCCAAATAGTCAACGCAGTCAGCGGCAATGATCCGCGGTAGCGAATTCCTTATTCATTTTCCATGCGCTCGATCAGCTGAAGGATGGCATCCACCGAATTGAAATTCTCCGGCAGAAGATCGTCTACCTGGATCTCAATCCCATACTGAACATTGATCTCACTCACCATGGCAATGATGTCAAAGGACGAGAGGATCTCATCATCAATCAGCGCATCCTCCTGATCAAAATCCACGTCCGGACGGACACTGCTCAAAATCTCAATTAACTGCTGTCTCTCCTGATCCATCGTACATTCTCCTTTCCTGGTCAGATAAACTGTATCAAAGCAAAACAAGTAATAAAAGAAATGATAATACAAACAGCATCATAGAATACGGGAGCCGGCAAGCTCTCTCCTCAGCACCTTTCCGTTGTAGGTGCGCGGGACCGCATCGATCAGCTCGATCGTCCTCGGCATTCGATTGTCATCGATGTGTTCCTTCAGATACGCGAATACCGCTTCCTCGCTCCAGGTTTCCCGGTCTGCCGGAACCACAAAAAGCTTCGGCACCTGGCCTGCCAGTTCATCCTCCACAGGAATGCACGCGCAATCCGCAACCATCTCGCAGCCCTTCGCCGCTTCCTCAATCTCATCCGGCGAGATCTTGATCCCCTTGTAGACGATCACATCGTCCTGTCTCCCGAGAACGTAGACATATCCATCCTGATCGATATAAGCGACATCCGCAGTCAGGACATATCCGTCCTGAAGGGTTTCCGCGCTCAGTTCAGGCTCATTCCAGTAACCGGACATATTCATGGGGCCGGCACTGGCCAGTCTTCCGGTATGCTCCGCGTCCGACTTCATAACTGCCCCGTTCTCATCCAGAACAACAAAGCGCGCGTTCGGCACCGGCTTACCGATGCAGCCCGGCTGATCCTTTCCGCTTCCGAACTCCAGACAGCAGGCTCTTCCGGATTCCGACGATCCATAGAAATTATACAGCTTCGCGTCAGGGAAGCAATCCCGGAGCATGGATTTGGTCGACTCCGGCAGGAAAGCGGTTCCCACCTCCACATAGCGGATCTTGGGAGCGATTTCCTTCAGCCGCCGCCTGGAGGTTGTGATCAGCATCTGGGCGGCGCTCGGGGAAAGGTCGATGGCGTTGGCCCCGTACTTCTCAATCAGATCGATCAGCACGCGCGGAAATGTGATCCCATTCGCGATCAGCACACAGCTCCCGTTCAGCAGATGAGCGTAGGCAGTCCTCAGGCCATGGGCGTGGTTGATCGGAAGAGGAACCAGTTCCACCGTATCCGGTTCCATTAAGACACCGTCGATGACATTCTGCGCATTTGCCACGTTTGCGCGGTTTGTCAGGATTGCCCCTTTCGTTTTGCCCGTTGTCCCTGTCGAGAAGAGGATCTCCGCGACCGCCTCCGGATCCGGAAGTCTGTCCGGTCCTTCCGATGCTGCGTCCTGGGCTCTTCCC